>CALIVE010000001.1 GCA_938048445.1 Minisyncoccota bacterium
AGTTATCCTAACTATGCCTACAATTAAGTATAAAGTTATATTAAAAAATAATGAAGAATTATTTATTCAAAATCCAAAAGATTTACCAGATTTTTCACAAATAAAAGAAATCTTAGAGCCTTGGGCTGAAATTGAAATTTATACTCCTTTGAATTATATTGAAGATATCTATGAACTAATAAAAAATAACAGAGGGATTATTAAAAAAGAAGATTTCTATGAAGGATTTATAGTAATTAAGGGCGAAATTCCTCTAAATGAATTAATTTCGGGATTTTTTGATAAATTAAAATCTTTATCTTCAGGATACGCAAGTTTAAATTATAAATTTTTAGAATATCGGCCTGGAGATTTAGTAAAATTAGATATTTTAATTGCTGAAGAGGTTAATCCTTCACTTTCAAGAATAGTTCCCCGAGATAAAGCTCAAGAAATGGGTAGGAAAATTGTTCAAGAATTAAAAAAATTGTTGCCCAGAGAACAATTTCCGATTAAATTACAAGCAGCTATAGGAGGTAAAATTATTGCTCGAGAAACTATTCCCGCTTTGAAAGCTGATGTTGCAGGATGGCTCTATGGTGGTGATATAACAAGAAAAATAAAATTATGGCAAAAACAAAAAAGAGGTAAAAAAAAGCTTCAAAGACTTGGAAAAGGGAAAGTAAAAATCCCAAACGAAGTTTTAATAAAACTATTCAAAATTAGCTAATTTTTTTCTTACTCTTTTCCAAATTTGCCATTTTATTTCTCCTTCAACAAAATTTAATTTTTTAAAAAAGTTTAAAGAGGCAAAATTTTCTATTCCAACCCATCCACAAAGGTAGTTTAATTTTTGTTTCTTTGCTAATTTTTCAGCATATTGAACTAGCATCTTTCCAATACCTTTTCTTTGAAACTTTTTCCTTACACAAATTTCATGAATCTCACCAACTGTTGTTTTTAATTTTTCATCGTACCAATCCAAATCAATGACTAAAAAACCTATAATTTCATTATTTTTAATTGCAACAATAAAACCATCACCTGATTTTCTTATTAACCAATCCAAATAATCCCTAAATTCTTCAGGAGTTTTTTCATAATATTCTTGATTAACTCCTTCATAAGATTCGAAATAAATTTTTTGCAATATATATTGAAATTTCTTTGGGTTTTTGATTCTTTTTATTTTAATCATCTTTATTTAGAATTATATAAATGTCTCAGTTTTTAAAAATAGGACATCGTGGAGCAAAAGGATTAGCAAAAGAAAACACTCTTTTAAGTTTTGAAACTGCCTTAAAATGTGGAGTTAACGCAATAGAATTTGATGTTAGAATGACTAAAGATAAAAAACTGATTGTTATTCACGATGAAAATCTTAAAAGAGAATGGAATGAAGATAAATTAATCAAAAATCTGTCTCTTTTAGAAATTAAAAGAATTTCAAACAATCAAATTCCAACATTAGAAGAAGCTTTAAAATTTCTCAAAAAAAAGATCAAAAAAATATTGATAGAACTTAAAGAAGAAGACACCGAAAAGGGTGTTTTATCCTGCATTGAAAAATTTAACTTAAAAAATAATGTAATCTGTATAAGCTTTGAAGAAAAAATTTTAAAGGAGATTAAAAAATTGAATAAAGAAATTGAAAGAGGGTTTATCTATCTAAAATCAGAAAATCCCTTTAAAACTGTTTCCAGTTTAAAAACAGAGTATGTTTTACCATTTTATCGTTTTGCTTCTTTGAAAGTAATTGACATTTTTCATAAAATGAAAGTAAAAGTCATTGTTTGGACATTAAATAAAAAGGAGGAAATATTAGAATATATTAAAAGAGGTGTTGACGGTGTTTCTACTGATTATCCTGATTTATTTAAAGACAAAGATATAAAGAGCTTATTGACCAAAGTTGAACAGGGCAACCTTCAGATTTAAGTTCATTAGCTGAGCTTAGCTCGCTCATATAACCTAAGCTTCCTAATTTAAATAAATTTGTTAAACTTGCTTCTTGAATTTTTTTAATATATTCTTCGTATTTTTGATAAGAAAAATTTTTCAAAATAAATAAGGCCAAATTATTAATCCAAAACCACGAATCTCCTGAATGATAACTTAGAGAATTTTCTCCAGTATGATAACTTATAAAATCAGGACTATTTTTATTTTCAGTCGAAAATCCACCCCATTCTAAATAATAGTTTTTAATAACTTCGTCAAAAATTTTTAACCACTCATATTCTTCAAAAAAATTCTTATAAAAATAATAACCCAAAAAAATATTTGGTGAATATAATTCTTGTTTAGGATAATAATTAGAGAAAATTTTGGATTTTAAAAATACTTTATATTTTTTTAACTCATCCATTAAATTTAATTTTTCTAAGGCTTTTAAGTACATTAATTCTATTTCAAAAGCCTCTTCCCTCGATTTGGTATCCATCCATGTGCTTTTAGGAGGTAATTTAAGCTCACCTTTTAAAAAATTTTCTTCCCATTTTTTAAGATAACTTAAAAGCAATTGTTGATTTTCTTTAATAGTTTTTTGATCTAAAAAATTGATCAATAAAAGTAAAGTATCAGCCGAAATAATAGATTCCTTTTCTTTATTTTTATCCCAAATTAAATCTAAGTTTTCAAGATAGTATTTGCTAATTTTTTCTTTTATAAATTCTAAATTTTTCTCAAAATCAAGAAATATTAAAGTTAAAAGCTCGTCGCGAAACCATCTTTGAGGAAACCAAAAAAGTCCAGCTCGGAATTTTTCACCATCATATAGAGATAATACTCTCTTTAAGACAAATTTTTTTAAAGCACTAACTTCTTCTTGGAATTCAAACTCTATTTTATTTCTATTTTTAAAATCTGGAGTTATTTTTATTTGATTTATATAACCACGGAATGCTTTTAAAATTTTGAATTTATAAAAATTAGAATTTCTTTCTTTATCGAAATCAAAAATTTCTTCAGAAAATTCATTTATAAATTGAAGGTCTCCATCAAATTCTATTAATCCATTTAAACTGAAATTTTCTTTGCTTTGAAAAAAATTTAGATAAAAACTTTTTTGACCTGGAATGAAATTGTATATTTGGCCTTCATTAATATTTGAATAAAGCTTTCTTCCATCAAAATAGATTTCAAGAAAGATAGGCTTAATTGCTTGGATATTTAAAGAATTATCTTCTAAATTTATATTAATGATATTATTGTCCTTAGAATAAAGAGTAGCTGATTTTTCATCAATGATTTCAATTTTCTCAATTTCTTCTAAAAAATTAATATCAGAAATCAATTTGTAAAATTCATTATCTTTTTCAAACCAATATCCCATATAAATACTTTTCTTAGAAAAAGATTTTAAAAACCAATGTTTTCCATTTACTAATACCAAAATAGGATCTAAAACATCAACTTTTGACCAATCTAAATTTTCTGGAAGTTCCTTATAAACTACTTTCATATTTTTGAAAAGCAGCTGAATAGAGATCAATATAATTTTTTATTAAGTTATCCCATGAACATAAAGAGGCTAAACGACGAGCTTCAAGTTTATTTTGAACCCTTAAAGACCGAGGAAGTTTAGCTATTCCTAGCATAATATTAGTCAATTCATCAACAGTTTCAATATCTCTCTTTCCTTTTCTTTGGACTACATAGATTCCTGGATATTCTTTATTAAATTCTGCCATTGATTTTAAATAATCACTGAAGCCTGTTAAATCAGAAGTAACTGTAATAACACCTGCTAAGGATGTTTCTAAAGGAGTGTAACCCCAAGGTTCATATAGTGAGGGGAAAACACCCAAATGCATTCCTGAAATAGCATCTTCATAAGATAGATTTAAAAAACCATCGCCAGGTCTTAAATAAATTGGATAATAGATAACCTTCACTCTATCTTCTGGTTTATTAAAGAGCTTTACTATTTTTAAAAGAGCTAATATTTCGTCATCTTTTTTTAAAAGATGAGTTGAAAGAGGAACTTCTTTGTCTTTTTGTATTTGTTTCATTAATTGCTGAATTTCTAAAAATTCTTCTTGAGTAAAAATTGTTTCTTCTTGAATTTTTTCTTTGTGGATTAAAAAATGAACCAATCTTGATTTAATTTCAGGAATTAATCCTTCTATCTTTTCTTCTAAATTTCGATAAATATTCAAATTATTTAAGATAATGGGATTTGGGCCAAGATTATCTGAAGGAACAAATATAAAAGCAAAAATAGTTGGATCTTTTTCGGTTAGTCTTTTATTCAGTTCACCTAAGGAGCGAATAAAAATATCAATTCCTTTATTTCTTATCTCTTTCCTACCACTTATAAAGTAGAAAAGACTTTTTTTCAATTCTACTTTGTAAAAGGGAGAAAAGAAGTATAAGACAAAATCTTTAATTATCTCCCTATTTTTACTATGCATATAGGAGATTTCTTCAATTGTTCCAAATCTTGAAACATCAATACCATTAGGTAAAACAAAATCAACCTTTTTTTCTAAAATAGTTTCAGCTTCATTTTTTAAAACATTACTAATTGTTGTAAAAAAGTGTGCTTTTTTGGCTGCCATTTTTTCAACCATATGTTTAGCTTCCACTTTATAGTTATAAGCTTCTTTATCAGGTTGAATTGATGATAAAATATCCCAAATGTTAACCCCTGATTCACTTAAAGTCCTTCCTAAAACAGTTGCATGAGTAGTAAATATTGTTATAAAAGGTAATTCTTCAAAAAGAATAATTGCACCCGAAAGCCATTCTTGAAGATGCAAAACCTTAGGAATTCCTTTTAACTTTTCACCTAAGATTTTTAAAAATAAGGCTGAAGCTTTTGACCAAGCAATTGGATGGTTATAATCATCTCCTGTTCTTAAGCTATCAATTCTATAATTAGCCCAAAGTTCATATTTTAAGGCATTAACTTTCTCTAAATAATGCGAATAATCTACTAAAAAACATTTAGGTTTAGAATTTATTAACCATTCACCATAATGGACTTTAACACCCATTTTTTCAGCTTCTTCGATAGCTTCTTGAAAAATTTCAGGAGGGGAAATTTCACTAAATTCTAAATAACTTACATTAGGAAGGTGAGGTCCTAAAAGGAAATAGTTCTCAGAAAAAATCCTTTGAATATAAGGAGCTTTGGTTTTAATTACCGTATAAATGCCTCCTACTTTGTTGGCAACTTCCCAACTTGCTTCTATTAAAAGCTTATCCATTTTTAAAATATATTTGTTAAAACTAAATTTTCATTTTTTAAAATTGCCAAAGTAACTTCATAATGAGCAGAAACAGAATTATCATCAGTAATAAATTCAAAATCATTAATTTGAACTGCATATTCAGAAGAAATACTTGCCATTGGTTCGATAGTAAAAATCATCCCTTCTTTTAATTTTAAGCCTTTTCCTTTTTCTCCAAAATTTAAAACCTGAATTTCTCCATGAAGATATTCACCGATATCATGACCACATAGATTTTTAATTACTCGAAAATTATAACTGTTAATAGTTTTTTGAATTATATAACCTATATCTCCTAATGTATTACCAGGTAAAGCAATTTTTATTGCTTCTTCTAAAGCTTCTTTGGTAGCCTTAATTAGTCTTTGATTTTCTATTAAAATTTCTCCAACCCCAAATGTTTTAGCTGCATCTAAATAAAGATTTTTATAAATAATTCCTATATCTAATTTTACTAAATCACCTTCTTTTAAAATTTTATCTTTTCGCGCTACGCCATGAACTATTACTTCATTTAAAGAAATACAGATATTACGTGGAAATGGTTTTTCAGCAAAATCTGGTTTGTATCCCTTAAAGGCACTTTTTACCTTAAATTTTCTGAACAATTCACCAGCTTTCTCATCTATCTTTAAGGTTGAAATATTTGGTTTAATTAAATCTTCAAGTTCATAAAATATTATTCTTAAAATCTCGCCTCCTTCTTGCATAATTTCTATTTTCTTTTCAAAAGGTATCATTTTAGATATTTTAAGATCTCTAAAAGCACTTTTTGAGGAGATTTTTCTCCATCTATTTCAATTAAAACTTTTTGTTTTTTTAACCAATCAATCGCTGGCTTGACTTCTTTATTAAAAATTTTTAATCTTCTTATAATTGTTGGCAAAATATCATCAGGTCTTCCTTCTTTTCTATTTAAAGCTCTTTTAATAGCAGTTTTATTAGAAATTTTTAAGTAAAAGAAATAAAATCTAATATTTTTTTGTTTTTTAAAAAAATTTAAATATTGCCGGGCTTCATAAATAGTTCTTGGTGATCCAGCAAAAATCAGAGATTTATTTTCTTTAATTTTTTCTTTTAAAATTTTAAGAATCAAATAACTAACTAAGCGAAAAGAGGCTAAAAATCCCTTTTCTATAAGCTTTCTCTGTCTTTGAATATTTATTTTTATATTTTTTATTTTTAGGTATTTTCCTTTATAACTATTTAAAAATTTAAGAATCTCTTCACTAGTTGTTATTATCTCAAATTTTAATTTTTTGGAAAGAAGTTCAGCCTGTGTATCTTTACCTGAAGCTGGTTTACCTGTAAGGAAAATTATAGTAATTGGTTTCATTTAACTGTGGGTGCGCCAGGGATCGAACCTGGGACCTCTGTCTTATCAGGACAGCGCTCTACCACTGAGCTACGCACCCTTTTAAAAATTATAACATCTTAATGTAAAAATTTACTAATTTCTTTTTCTAATACATTTAAAATCTCATCAGAAGTATTAACTTCTGTTTCTTGCACATTCTGGAATAAATTTTTGAATGTTTTTGATAATTTCCATATTGGATAAATAAAAAACACACTAAATATTATAACGAATAAAATGAAATTTAAAACATTTTTAAAATTTATTTTTGTAAACATTTAAAAAAGCGATGTTTCTATTTCAAATAAATAATTATTGCCACGGGGAAAAATTCTAATTGAATCCAGTTTTAATCTTATTTTATTTAGCTTAATCATTTTTTCAAATTGCTTAAGATCATTAAAGTTTCCTGTTAAAGAAAATTTTAAAATATTTTGATCAGCTCCTTCAATTTTTAAATCCAAATTATTATCCTTTGCTAAATTTATTATTTTATTTTGTAATTCTGGCAAAGGAATGTTGTTTTGACTTAAAAGATTGTTCTTGAATTCTGAAAAATTTATTTTATATTTCTCCTCTATTTCTCTAATCTTAGAATTAATTTTAGAAGCTATAGTTTGCTTTTTTAGATTTTGATTTATTGTTCTTAAAATATTATTCCTTTCCTCAATAACCGAATTTAGTTTTTTGATCAAAAAATTATTAAGAAAAATAAAAACAAAAGTAAGTAATAATAAAACTAACAAAATCAAAAAAAGTTTTTTCAATAAAGATTTTAAAATCAATGACATTTAAAAATTATAAACTTTTTTCTTCCTCTTCCAAAAAGATTATTAATTCTTCTTTTTCCACTACCTTTTCTCTTTTAACAAATTCTTCCAATGGAGTTTTAATCATTTCTTTTATTATTGGCTTTGGTTTGACTTTGTATTTTTTATTATAAGCTAATTGGATTCTCCTTCTTCTTTCTGTTTCTTTAATTGCTTCTTCCATAGATTTAGTAATTTTATCAGCATAGAGAATAACCTTACCATTTAAATTTCTTGAAGCTCGACCAATTGCTTGGATCAGAGTTGTTGAATTTCTTAAAAATCCTTCTCTATCTGCATCTAAAATACAAACTAAGGAAACTTCTGGTAAGTCTAAGCCTTCTCTCAATAAGTTTACACCAATTAAAATATCAATTTCACCCTTTCTTAATTTTCTTATTATTTCTGTTCTTTTTAAAGTTTTTATATCTGAATGAAGATATTCAACTTTATAACCTTGATTTAATAGAAATTCATTTAAATTTTCTGCAGATCTTTTGGTTAGAGTTAAAATTAAAACTCTTTCATTTTTCTCAATCCTTTTATTAATTTCTTGAAGGAGATCGATAATTTGGTTCTGAGAAGGGCGGACTTCAATTATAGGATCAGGAATAAAAGTTGGCCTAATTAATTGCTCAACTATTTGTAATGAATGTTTTTTTTCGTAAGGACCTGGGGTGGCTGAAACAAATATAATTTGGAAATTTTTATTTATAAATTCCTCAAAAGTTAATGGACGATGGTCAATAGCTGAAGGAAGTCTCCAGCCATATTCAATTAATGTTTCCTTTCTCCTTCGATCTCCTCTAGCCATAGCTTTAATTTGAGGTAAAGTCAGATGAGACTCATCAATAAAAATAATTGTATCTTCGGGAAGATAATCCAAAATTGTAAATGGAGGATCTCCAGGATTTTTAAAGTTTAAATGCCGTTCATAATTTTCTATTCCCGGACAATATCCTTTTTCTTGAAGTAATTTAATATCCATCATTGTCCTTCTTTTTAACCTTTCAGCTTCAATAATTCTGTTATTTTTTATTAATTCCCAGTATCTATCCTTTAGCTCTTGCATAATGTTATAAATAGCTAACTCTAATTTTTCTTTTTCAGTCACAAAAAATTTGGCTGGATAAATTTTTATCCTTTCAAGTTCTTCGTAATGATTTTTATTAATGATAAGTTTGATTTTATTTTCAAATTTTTTCAGAATTTTAAATCTTAAAATTTTCATTATTTGATTATCAACAGCTTCTAAAATTATCAAAAAATTACCGTCAGGAAGGATTACTTCTATTTGACCATTAAATTTCTTTGACCTTTTAAAACGAATAATTCTATATGAACCAGCTTTAATTTCTCCTTTTATTTTTTCATATTGGAGAAACTGGAGTTTGTTGATGAATTCTTTAAGATTTAAAATTGAATTTTTGCTTATTTCTAAACCAATTTTTTCATATTCTTCCGGATTACCAATTCCATAAAGACAAGAAACAGAAGAAACAACTATAAAATCTCTTCTTGTAAGAACTGATTGTAAAGTAGCATGTCTTAACTGATCTAAAAATTCATTTATTCTTGCGTCTTTAGCAATATAGGTATCAGTTTCAGGTATATAAGCTTCTGGTTGATAATAATCATAATAACTTACAAAATAATGAACAGCATTATAAGGAAAGAAACTATGAAATTCTTGATAAAGCTGGGCAGCTAAAATTTTATTTGGAGAAATAACAAAGGCAGGTCTTTTTATTTTCTCAATTACCCAAGCCATTGTTGCTGTTTTTCCACTTCCAGTAACTCCAAGAAGTGTCTGAAATTTATATCCTTTTTTCAAGCCTTCAACAAGTTTAGCAATAGCAACAGGCTGATCTCCTGTTGGTTGGAAATTTGTTTTTAAT
>CALIVE010000002.1 GCA_938048445.1 Minisyncoccota bacterium
AAACCTTTAACATCACGATTGACATCAGCAGCAAAGTTATTAGTGTAAGGAGAATTTTGATCTTTATAAACTGAGAGGGAAACTCCTGTTATAACTGCTTTTTCAACTGTGAAGCTTCTAGAAACTGTTCCAGAAACACTTGGGGTGTGTTGAACTCCGACTCCATCAACTGCTCTTACATAACCATCCTTGACTTCGACTATGAATGTTTTACCTTGAACATCACTTGAATCAACAGTTGGGTTGACTACTGCTCTAATTGTTAGAACTTTTTCACTATTAGCAGAAACTCTGGAGCTAAAACCTGTGAAGGTATATTGGTAAACATTTGTACCAGTTCTTATATAGTCACCAGCAGATACAGAAGCTAATTTATTTTCACCATCATAAAGTTCAAAACCTTTAAATACTCTTGTAGGTATTACATTGGATGTTAAATCAAATCTTACTCTTTGAACATCTGAATAGGCATTTCGAGAAATTACTCTAATTCCTAAAACATCAGCTGATTGATCTTCTTTAACAACTACTCCACTTGCTGGTGTAGCAGCTAATCTTACTTCAACAACTGCTTCTCCAGCTTGCTCAGTTGGTGTTGGTTGTTGTGGTGTTGGTGTTGGTTGTGCTGGTTGTTCTCCTGGTGTTGGTACTTGAGCACCTAAGGCCTGAAGAAGTAAAGCTAAAGCTCCTTGAATATCTCCAGCTTGAATCTTTTGAAGAACTTGTGCTAAAACATCAGCTGAAACTCCTGGAATAGGAACTGCTCCTTCCTCTGGGCTTACTTCCTCCTCTGCTGGAGCTTGAACAACTAAGGCATCCTTAAGAGCTTTAACACCTTGAGGGCCAATCCAATTTCCATGCCAACTCATTCCAAGATGGTCTTGATAGAATTTTCTAACTGCAGACTTTGTTTGATTACCATAATATCCCGTAGCACCTGCAGGAATGCTATAGCCAAGCTCCATTAAACAGAGCTGGGCATTTTTAACAGCAGCACTTCTTTGACCATATCTTACTTGTTGGAGTGCATCGGGGTCGCAACTTTGTGCTCTTAAGGAAGCGACCGGCACTACCAAGGAAAGAAGTGTTGCAGTGATAACAAAGTAGGTAAGTGCTTTTTTCATTTCCATGTTGGTTTAAATTACCGACCTTGCTCTATCACAATTCGGATAGAGCTGAAGGAATTAATTAATTTTTAATTTTGATTAATTGCGACCATTTATTATTAATTATTATAATTTACAAATTTGAAAAGTCAAGTGAAATTGTGGATAAAATAAATTTCAACATTCACTAAAAATTTTAAATTTTTAAAATAGTTTTGTCAAGTTTATAATATTTAAATGGCAAAAAACAATAAAAAAGAAGCTTTAATAAATCAAGAAAAAATCAAAGAAATTTTAGCTAAAATTAAGGATTCTTATCTTATCCACGATTTTATTTCTATTCTCTTTATTTTTTTAGGAATCTTTACAATCTTAGCTGATTTTAATAAAGGAGGTTATTTAGGAATAGTTTATAAAAGCTTCCTTTCTAATCTTTTTGGTTTAGCTCATTTTGTTTTAATAATACTTTTCCTTATTTTAGGAATTAGTTGGCTTTTAAAAATAAATTTAGCCTGGAAATTAGGAAGCAGTTTGAGTTTAGTTATTCTTTTTTTAATAATCACAACTTTTAGTGAAATGATTTTTGAGGATGGTGGAATTTTAGGTAAAAAAATTTTAAGTTATGAGATTTATTTTGGAAGAATTGGATTTGTAATTTTTCTTTTAGCTATTTCTCTCTTTTGCTTAAGTGTTATCTTTGAAAAACCAATCGGTGAAATTATTTTGGCTCTCTATCAAAGGCTTAAAAAAAAGAAAGAAGTTGAAATAGAAAGTTATTTAGAACCTTCAAAAAAGGAACCTGTGCAAAAAATAAAAAAAGAGAAAGTTAAGATGCCAAATATTATCACTCCCACAAAGATTAAACAAGAAGTTAAAGAAGAAATAAGATTAAAAAAGTTACCAATTAAAACTACTTGGGAATTACCTCCAATTTCTCTACTTGATAAATCAGAAACCCATCCTGATAGTGGTGATATTAAAGAAAATATTCAGATAATTAAAACAACATTTCAAAATTTCGGTATTGAAATTGATATTGTTGAAGTAACAATTGGACCAACTGTTACTCGATATGCTTTTAAACCTCCAGAGGGAATAAAGCTTTCCAAAATATTAGCTCTTCAAAATGATTTAGCTTTGGCTTTAGCTGTTCAAAATATAAGAATTGAAGCTCCTATTTCAGGAAGGGCTTTAATTGGCATTGAAGTTCCTAACCGGAAAACTGCTATTGTAAGATTAAGGTCTTTGATAGAAAATCCTGAATTTTTGGAAAATGAAAATTTATTAATTTTTCCTGTTGGTAGATTAATTGATGGAGAGCCTTTTTATGCTGATCTTGCAAGTATGCCACATCTTTTAATTGCTGGAACCACAGGTTCAGGTAAATCTGTTTTTATTCATTCTTTAATGATCTCCCTTTTGATGAAAAATACTCCAGAGACTTTAAATTTTGTTTTAATTGACCCCAAAAGAATTGAACTTATCAAATATGAGGATTTACCACATCTTTTGATGGAACCTATTGTTGATTTGAAAAAGGTTGTTCCGGTTATTAATTGGATAATTGAAGAGATGGAAAAAAGATATAAAGAATTTCAAAATTATCGCGTTAGGGATATTAATTCCTATAATAGGCTTCAGATTCAAAAAAGAAATAAAATTATGCCAAGAATTATTTTAATTATTGACGAAATGGCAGATCTGATGGTTAAGCAAGGTAATGTTATTGAAAATGCTATTATTAGGCTTGCCCAAATGGCTCGAGCTACAGGAATTCATCTTGTTTTAGCTACCCAAAGACCTTCAGTTGATGTTGTTACTGGTTTAATCAAAGCTAATATTCCTAATCGAATATGTTTTAAGGTTGCCAGTCAAGTTGATTCAAGAACAGTTTTAGATTATTCAGGTGCAGAAAAATTGGTTGGAGCTGGAGATATGCTTTTTATGAGTAATCTCTTTGGAGGCCTAAAAAGAATTCAAGCTCCTTTAGTAATGGAAAAAGAAATTGAAAGAATTGTTGATTTTTGGGCTAAACAAGCTTTAGAAAAGGAAGATTTTGAAAAAGAAGAAATTCAATTAGAAGAGTATGAAAAACCTGTTCAGGAATTAAGTGAAGAAAATGAAGAAGAATTAGTTAAAGCAGCCTTTCAAATAATTATGGAAACAGGTAAAGCTTCAACTTCTTTACTCCAAAGAAAATTAAAAATTGGTTATGCACGAGCAGCTCGAATTTTAGATATTTTAGAAGAAAAAGGAATTGTTGGGCCTCAAGAAGGGACAAAGCCTAGAAAAATTTTGGTTGATATACCAAAGATAGAAGAGCCTCAAGATGAATCATAAATTTGGAGAATATTTCCAAAAACTTAGGGCAAAAAGAAATCTAACTAAGGAAGAATTAGCTAAGGTTTTAAAAATCTCTGAAGCTCAGATTGATCTTATTGAGAAAGGAGAATTTAAAAAAATACCCCATTTTATTTTGAAACAAATTTTAGAAAGATATAAAAAATTTTTCAAAATTGAAGATGATTTCATAAAAACTTTAAATTTAATTACTTTCTCTGACCAAGAAGTCAAAGCTAAAAAAATTTTTTCTTTTAATATTCCTTGGTTTTTAGTTTTTTCTTTATTGATTATAGGAGTATTGATTTTCCAAATTTATGAAGCTTTTCTACCACCAAAGATAGAAATAATCTCACCTAAAAATAATAGTTATTTTTTAAACAATCAGATTTTAATAAAAGGATATGTTGATAAAAGAAGCACATTATATATAAATAAAGAACAAACTTTTTTTGATGAGAAAGGTTACTTTGAAAAAACGGCTATTTTAAGACCTGGACTAAACAAATTTATCCTTGAAGCCACAAACCATTTTGGGGTCAAAAATTCCAAAGAAATTGATGTTTATTATCTCAAATATTAATCTTAATAATATCTCCTTCTCTTAAAAGATAATCTTTGCCGACAATTTTAATTTCTCCTTTTGATTTAGCTAATTGCCAATTTCCTGTCTTTAAAAACTCTTCGATGTTGATTATTTCAGCTGATTTAAATTTTTTTACAAAATCAGTATGAATTTTCCCAGCAGCTTCAATAATCGATGAGCCCTTATCAATAAACCAACTCTGGGTTATTTCTTCTGTAAAAGTATAAAATTCGATTAGATTTATATCTCTTCGAAATTGATTTAAAAATTCTGTTTTTTTTGAACCAAATTCTTTTTTTATTTCTTCATTTTCTTCAATTTCTAATTCAAATTTAAAATCAAAAAAATAAATTTTTTTAAAGCAAAGATTTTCAAGTTTACTTAAATCAATTTTTCTTTCTCCATTAATTATTAAATACCAATCTTTATTAATTAATAGATTATATTCTTTTAAAGAATCAGCTAATTCTGGGAATCTTTTAAATGGTTCCAGGTTTTTTTGAATAAATTTTAAATTTTCTAAAACATCTTTTTTAATTTTTTGTTTTTCCAATTTTTTAATGTTTTCCTCAATGATTTTTTTGTCAGCTTCAATTATTTCTTCTTCAATAACAAGAACATCCCTTTCAGGATCAATTGTACCCTCAATATGAGAAACTTCTTCATTTTCAAAATTCCTAACAACTTCCAAAACAATATCACAAGCTCTTAAATAGCTTAAAAATTCATTACCTAAACCTAAGCCTTTATGCGCACCTTTAATTAACCCAGGAATATCAACAAACTCTAAATGGCCTGGAATAAGGTTTTTTGTTTTTGTAATCTGATGAAGTTTTAATAAATTTTCAGAAATAACTGAAGCTAAAGCAATATTAGGTTTTTTTGTTGTAAAGGGATAGGCACCAATTTCAATTTCACTTTTTGTTAATAATTTCAGAAGGGTTGATTTACCTGAATTTGGTAACCCACAAATACCTATCTTTTTGCTCATCCTAAAATTTTAATTTATAATATTTTAAAAGGGCGGGTAGCTCAGTTGGCAGAGCGTCTCGTTGACGTCGAGAAGGTCGCAGGTTCGAATCCTGCCCCGCCCAAATATTTATTCTTGCCCGGGTGGCGGAATTGGAAGACGCGCAAGGCTTAGGACCTTGTGGGTGTTTTGCCCTTGAGGGTTCGAATCCCTCCCCGGGCAATTTTTATCAATGAAAAAAAGACCACCTATAGTAACAATTTTTGGCCATATCGACCATGGAAAATCTACCTTGCTTGATGCTATTCAAAAAACAAAAATAACTGAAGAAGAGGCTGGTGGAATTACTCAAAGAGTAAGTGCTTATGAAATTGAATATAAAGGAGAAAAAATTACTTTTATTGATACTCCTGGGCATTCTGCTTTTGAAAAATTGAGAGAAAAAGGAGCCCATGTTGCTGATATTGCTATCTTAGTTATTGCTGCTGATGAAGGGGTAAAACCTCAAACTATTGAATCTTTGGAATATATTAAAAAGTATAATTTGCCTTATATTGTTGCTATCAATAAAATTGATAAACCTAATGCCAATCCTGATAAAGTTAAAAAGGAATTGAGTGAATTAGGAGTAATTGTCGAAGAATGGGGAGGAGATGTCCCTTCAGTAAATATTTCAGCTTTGAAAGAGATAAATATTGATGATCTTTTAGAGCTTATTTTAATTATGGCTGGTTTATTAGATTTAAAATATGACGAAAATAAAAAAGGGGAGGGGTATATTTTGGAAACAACAAAAGATCCTCAAAGAGGAATTCTTGCTGGATGTATTATCTTAGATGGTAAAGTAAAAGTTGGTGATTATATTATTACTTCAAGCTCTTATGGGAAGATAAAAGCTATGGAAACAAGCTTTGGTAAAAAAATTGATATTGCTTATCCTTCAAAACCAGTTTTAATATTAGGATTTGAAAGTTTGCCAAAGGTCGGAGAAGTTTTTAAAATCGGCGAAAAAGAAGAAATTCAAAAGATTAAAGATGAATTAGAAAATTTCGAGCTTATCTTCAGAAAACCGCTCGTTATTGGCAATCAAGAAGCTGAAATTGAAATTCCGATAATTATTAAAGCAGATTTAGTAGGTTCCATTGAAGGGATTCTAAGGTTACTTGAAAGCATTGCTGAAGCAAATAATTTGAAATTTTCTATTATTAAAAAAGATTTAGGAATTTTAACGACTGATGATTTAAATTTAGCCAAGGAAACAGGTGCTTGTATTATTTCTTTTAATTTAAAAAATCCAAAAATGATTTATGAAGATGCAAAAACTTTAAATATTACAATAATTGATATCAATGTGATTTATGAATTGGAAAAAATTGTCAAAGATTTAATTGAAATGAAAAAGAAAAAAATTGGGGAAGTTGGTGAACTTGAAGTTTTAGCAACTTTTTCTAAAACAAGCACCAAAAAAACAATTGGTGGTAGAGTTATTAAAGGAAAAATTGCTTTGAATGATAGAATTTTAATTTATCGAGAGAACAAAATAATTGGAAGGGGTAAAATTATTAGCTTGGAAACAAATAAAATTCCTGTTAATGAGGTTTACGAAAATAATCTTTGTGGGTTGGTCGTTAAAACCCAAATAGATATCAATAAAGGTGACATAATTGTCGTTGAAAGATGAAAGAGGAAAGGAAAAAATTTTTAATAATTGAAGAACTTTCTAAAATCCTTCAAGAAATTCTTGACAAAGATGTAGTTTTTACAATCTTGAATATTAGTTTACCTCAAAAAGGTGGAGTTATGAAAATTATTTTAAGCATTTTCCCTGAAAATAAAGCTGAAAAAATTATTAAAGAATTAAATAAAGATAGTAATAAAATAAAAAATGAACTCAAAAAAAGGTGTTATTTAAGATATTTACCTAAAAAAATTATTTTTAAATTTTCTAAGGAATTAAAAGAGCTTCAAATGATAGACAAGATAATTAAGAATTTATGATATAATAAATTTGTTGTAGGCACGGTGCCCGAGTGGTAAGGGAGCGGTCTGCAAAACCGCAAAACGTGGGTTCGAATCCCACCCGTGCCTATTAAGGCCCTGTCGTCTAACGGATAGGACACCGCTCTTTCAAGGCGGAAATACGGGTTCGACTCCCGTCAGGGCCAATTCAAAAGGGGCCTAAAAAGGCCCCTTTTGAATTTTCAATTAATTTTAAACTTTTAAAATTTATGGAGCTGGTGTTGGTTCTGCTGGGCTTGGTGCTGCTTCTGGAGCTGGTGTTGCTTCTGGTGTTGGTACAGGAGGAACTGTAGGAGCTAACTCTTCAGCAGGTGGAGCAAACTCAGGAGCAACAGGGGTTGGTGTTGGTGCTGGAGCAGTAGCACTTCTTTGTTGAATCCACCACCAAGCAATTAAACCAACTACTACTAAAACAACCAAGACAACTACAATCGTTATTAAGTTTTTGTTATTTTCCATTATTTAATCTTAAAAAGTTAATTAATCGACCTTTAAAATTTTAATTGCTATATTATTATATTACAGAATTTATTTAAAGGCAACTTTACCACCAGCTGCTTCTATCTTTTCTTTTATTTTCTGAGCTTCTTGCTGAGGAACATTTTCTTTAATCAATTTCGGAACATTATCAACTATATCCTTAGCCTCTTTTAGACCAAGATTAGGCAAGATTTCTCTTAAAGCTTTAATGACTTGAATCTTATTTTCTCCTGCATCAACAAGCTCAACATTAACAGTTTGAGACGCTTCTTCTTGCTTTGTCGTTTCAGGAGCAACAATTTGGGTAGGTATACTCACTGGCCCAAATTTTTCTTCTAAGGCTTTTATCAATTCATTCAATTCCAAGATTGTTAGATTTTCTATCTCCTCAACTATTTTTTTGATTTTCTCTTCCATTATTTTCTAAGATTACTTGCGACCATTATAATTTTGTTTATCGGTGATTTCAAAAGAAACATAAACTGATGGGGTTTGGATCGAAAAATTGAAATAAGTTTGGCCCTAAGAATCTCCAAGGGTGGAAGCTTACCAATTTCTAAAATTTCATTCTTTTCTAAAACTTTGTTATTTAAAATTCCCTTAATGATTTCGAGCTTAATATTTTCAGAAATCTGAACTAAATTTTTTAAAAGACCAATCTCCTGTTCTTTATTAAAATCGAAAATTATTCCAAAAGGTTTTTTAAATTCTTCACTTTCTAAATCAAGAGGTAAATTTTTAATACTTTTTTTAATCAATGTTTTCTTGAAAACCTTAAGTAAACCATTAGCTTCTTTGATCTTATCTTTCAAAATTTTTTGGGATTCAGCAGGAATGTTTAATAAGCTAACGAAAATCAATTTTGATGATTTATTAAAAAGCTCAAAAATTTCTTGGATTATTTTTTGTTTTTCGAGTTTTGTTTTCATAACAATCTCATGAGGCCTTACGGCTACTTGCCTACCTCATTTCTTAGATTGTTAAAATTAATTTTAAATTTTTAAAATTATAGATATTTTTCAAGCAAAAGTCAATACCTCCGTCTTTTTTCAAAATATTTTTTATACATTTCTTTAAGTTCAGGTTTAGCAATATGGGTGTAAATTTGAGTTGTTGAAATATTTTTATGTCCTAAAAGCTCCTGAACAAACCTAATATTAGCTCCCTCAGCAATTAAAATTGTTGCTAACTGATGTCTTAAGGTATGAGGATGGATATTTTTTATGATTCCTGCTTTTTTGGCATAATATTTTACTATTTTCTGAACTGCTCTAGGTGTAATTCTTTTAGGAGGTAAGTTTTTAGCTAAAGATATAAAAAGAGCTGGATTGTTATCTTTTCTTAAAGCAAGGTAATTCAAAATTGCCTTTTTAGTTCTTTCTGCTAAAAAAACAGTCCTTACCTTACCTCCTTTGCCCCTAACTACTATTTCACCTTTTTCAAAATCAATATCTCGATTTAGACTACATAGTTCTGAGATTCTTAATCCTGTAGTAAACAATGTTTCTAAAATTGCTAAATCACGCAAACTTTTAAGAGAATTGCCCTGAGGAGCATTTAAAAGATTTTCCAATTCTTCTTCATTCAAAATTTTTATTTCTCTTTCTGGCAATTTTGGCAATTCAATCAAAGAAGGGTCTATTATTTTTATTCCTTTATTTTTTAAAAATTTAAAAAAGGTTCTTAGAACTATAAGGTAATGGGCTTGGGTAGTTTTGTTAATTTTTTTATCAGCTAAAAAGATTCTAAATTTCCAAATTACTTCTTTATCAATTTTTGATGGATTTTGCCATTTAAACCAATTAAAAAAATTTTCCAAACGGCTTTGATAAATTTTTAAAGTACTTTCGGATCTATTTTTTACGATTTCTAAATATTTTAAAAATTCAAAAATCAAATTCTTAATTAGTTTTTTACTATCTTGTTTTTTATCCATTAGTATTATAAAATTATTATATGGCGAAAACTAAAATCGAAGAAATTATAAAAAAATTTGGTAAGCATGAAAAAGACACAGGATCTCCGGAAGTACAAATTGCACTTTTAACGGAAGAAATTTTAAATTTAACTAAACATTTACAAAAAAATCCTAAGGATTATAACTCAAAAAGAGGATTGGTTCTAAAAATTGCTCATCGAAGAAAACTTCTTAAATATCTAGAGCGAAAATCTTTTAAGAGATACCAAGAAATAAAAAAGATACTAAAGATATGAATCCTCTGGCTTATCCTAGTCAAAGAGTTGGAGTTTTTATTGATACACAAAATATTTATCTTTCCGCTAAAAATTTTTATAATAAGAATGTTGATTTTGGAAACTTAATAAAACTTTTAAACCAAGGAAGAAATTTAATCAGAGCTATTGCTTATGTAATAAAATCTGATTTGAGTCCTAAAGAAATTGCTTTTTTTGAAGCTTTGGTATCTAAGGGTATTGAATTAAGAATCAAGGATATTATTTATTTACCTGATGGAACAAAAAAAGCGGATTGGGACATAGGAATAACTATTGATGCCGTAAGGTTTTCAAAATTTTTAGATGTGGTTATTTTGGTTACAGGAGACGGAGATTTTATTCCTTTAGTTGAGTATTTAAAAAATCAAGGAAATATAGTTGAGGTTGCTGGTTTTGGAAGAAATACTTCTTCAAAATTAAAAGAGTTAGCTGATGTTTTCTATGATTTAGATGAATTAAAAGAGTATATTTTAATACCAAAATAATGAAAAAGACTTATAAATATTTTCTAAAAGAAAAAGAAGGGTTAGTAATAGAATTTGAAATTAATGATTGGGCTCAGAAAGCAAATGTTTCTTTAATTACAAGATGCCGAGACACAGTTGTTTTAACAACAGCTGTAGTTGGTGAGCGAAAGGAAAATCCTGAAATGGTAAATTTAACTATAGATTATGAAGAGAAATTTTATGCTGCTGGTAAAATTTACGGAAGTCGGTTTATAAGAAGAGAAGGCAGACCATCAGAAACTGCTATTTTGAACGCTAGGCTTATTGATAGATCAATCAGACCAGCTATAAAAAATTTCCCCTTTGAAATTCAAATAACTAATACTGTTCTTTCCTTAGATCCTGAAATTGATCCTGATGCTTTAGCCTTTTTAGGCTCCTCCTTGGCTTTTGGTCTTTTGGGTTATGAATGGTCTGGACCTGTAGGGATTGTTAAAATATCCAAAATTAATGATGAATTTGTTCTCTTCCCTTATGAATCAGAAAAGCCCTTTATGGAATTTAATATGACTATCGGAGGAACTAAAAATCTCATTAATATGATTGAACTTGATGGCAAAGAAGCTAAAGAAGAAGATATTATAAAAGCTTGTGAAATCTCCTTGGAAGAATTGAATAGAATAAATTCATTTTTGGAAAGTATTATTAAAGATAATGTTAAAGAATTAATAAAATTTGAAGAAGAGAATTTTCTATTGGAGGGAGAAGAATTTCTTCAAAAATATAATTTAGATATTGAAGAGCTATTATTTTCTAAAAAAGAGGGTAATAATCTTGATGTTATTTTTGAATTCATTAATGATTTAGAAGAGGAAAGGAGAAATAAAGTGTTAAAAGGAGTTTTTGAAATTATCCGAAAAGTCTTTGTCAATAAAATAATTAATGAAAAGATAAGACCTGATGGAAGAAAACTTGATGAAATCAGACCAATTTCCTTAGAGATAAATCTTCTTCCCCGTGTTCATGGTTCAGCGTTATTTAAAAGAGGCTTAACTCATACCCTTTCAACAGTAACTTTAGCTCCCTTAGGTGAAGAATTATGGATAAGGGAAATAGAATTTGAAGGATTTAAAAGATTTATGCATCACTATAACTTTCCTCCTTATTCTGTTGGAGAAATTGGACATTTTAAAGGACCTTCGAGAAGAGAAATAGGTCATGGAAATTTAGTTGAAAAAAGCTTAAGAAACCTTATCCCTCCCGAAGAAGAGTTCCCCTATACAATAAGAATTGTTTCTGATGTTTTATCATCTAATGGCTCAACTTCAATGGCAAGTGTTTGCTCCTCTTCATTAGCATTATTTGATGCTGGAGTACCAATTAAAAAACATGTAGCTGGAATAAGTATTGGTTTAGCTTTCAAAGATTATGAAAATTATGAGCTTTTAACAGATATCCAAGGACCAGAAGATTTTTGGGGAGGAATGGATTTCAAGATAGCAGGAACTGATAAAGGAATTACTGCTATTCAGCTTGATGTCAAAATTGATGGGCTTAATTTAGAAATAATTCAAGAAACTCTTGAAAGAGCTAAAAAGGCTAGAAATTATATTTTAGAGGAGATGAAAAAAACAATTGAAAAACCAAGGTCTTATTTGAAAGAATGGGTACCTAAGGTAGGTATTACTAAGATAGACAAAGAAAAAATTGGCCTACTTATAGGACCAGGAGGTAAAAATATTAATGAGATAATAGGGCTTACGAATTCAAAAATTGATATAAGACCTGATGGGAGTATAATAATTTCAACAGATACTGAAGAAAATTTAAAAACAGCAATTAAATTAATCAAAGCTACCACAAATACTTATGAAGAAGGAGAACTTGTTGAAGGAACAGTAATAAAAATTTTGCCATTTGGAGCAATTTTAGACTTAGGAATGGAACGAACAGGTCTTTTGCATATTTCTGAAATTGATAACCGAAGGATTGAAGATATCAACAAAGAACTTAAGTTAGGCCAAAATTTATTAGTGAAAATTAAAAAAATATCAGAGGATGGGAAAATATATCTTTCTTTAAAAGATGCCCGAGGATCAAATAAAGTTTAAAGTTATCACCGGCAAAGGCGAGGAAAAAGAAATTCAACCAGAAACAAAAAAAGAATTTAAAATACCCTTAAAATTACTTACTAAAAAACCTGAAGCAGAAAAAGAAAGTAAGAGAAAAGAATTAAAAACAAAAAAAACATTTAAATTTAGCAAAAGACATATTAAATTTTTAGTGGGATTTATATTAATTGGCGGATTTTCCTTAGGAAGTTATTTAGTTTTAAAAAATTGGAATTCAATTTCTAAAAATTTTTCATTATTTTCTTCCGAGCCCAAAGAAAAAAAGGAAAGTCCCCATCAACCTACTTCAAGTGAAGCTTTAAAACTTTTACTTGAAAAATTAAAAAGCACCCCAACAAAAGAAACCCTTCAAGAAAACCTTGCTACTTTAACAACTCCGACACCTATTTTTACACCAACTACTTCAACAATTACGCCTCCTCAAACTAACATAATTGAAACTACTACTATAACCTTTGCTTCACCGACTATTTCTACAACTTCGACAGAAAATCAAATAGAAAAAATTGAACCACCTTCTCCTAAATCTGAAGAGATTAAAGAAATTAAAGTGGAAGAGATTCCTCTTCAAAAAACAAAAGATGTCATCTTGTCTACAAATTTAAATTTAATAAATATTGAATTAGAGGAATTAAATGAAAATGGTTTTAAAAAAGCTTGGCTCAATGCTTTGAAGATTCAAAAAGAAGCCGGCAGTATTTATGAAATCAATTTTTTGTATAACAACTCAAAAATTTTAAGCGAACTTGTAAGAAATTATTTTATCAAGCCTTCATTTATTGAAGAAAAGCACAGCGATGAATTTAAAAAATTACTTGTTGATTATAAAATTGTATTTTATTATACTCACACAAGAAAGTATCCTCTTTTAATTTTCAAAGTCAATAATGATAGCTTTGCTATAACTTTTATGAGACTTTGGGATAAAGAAAGTTTATTAAAAGATATGTATAATATATATCTGGGATTACCAAAGGGCCGTTTGATTCGAAATTTTACAATTACTGAAGAGTATTCAAAAGTTAAATATAAAATTGCTTATTATGATAATGATTATAAATTAATATGGACAATTTATAATAATTATTTAATAATCTCAACAAGCTTAAATGCTTTTAAATATATTATTAATCTTTTAAAATAAGATGGACTTAGAAGAGATAAAAAAATTTTTGATAAAAGAAAAAGAAGAGACAGAAAAATTTTTAAAAGAAATAGATGAAGAAATTGAAAAATTAAAAACAAGTGATGAGTTTGAGGCTTCTGATATTTCTGAACAATTTGAAGAAAAGCAAGAATTTCACATTAAAAAAGATATTTTATTGGAAAAACTCAAAAATATTGATAAGGCTTTAAAGAAAATAGAGGAAGGAAGTTATGGAATTTGTTCTATTTGTAAAAAAGAAATTCCAATTGAAAGATTAGAGATAAATCCTCTTACTGAAACCTGTGTTAAATGTTCTCAAAAAGAATAGTAAATAAATATCTGATCAATTCGCGGAACAGTATCTTCTAAACACTTTTTTAACTCTATTTTATATCTAAGGCATTGAATATTTTCCAATAAATAATTACTTTCATTGTTTCCATTTGTATAAATCCTTCCTGGATTAGCGTAAAAACTTATTGTTTGTATTGGTGTTTCAGCAGTAGATGTTTGAAAGCCCTGCAAAGTAACCTTTATTGGAGGATTACCTTCCAAAATTCCTTTCCAAATAAATTTGGTAATCTTAGCTTTTGACTTAAAACAAAATTTAGGAGATTCTAAAAAACCAGTAGCTAATTCTTCATAGCAAAAATCTTCTTGAGATCTTGCTAAATTCAAAAATAAAATACTACTTAGAAAAATAACTAAAAATATTTTTAATTTTATCCCATAAAGTCTCTTCATGGGCTTCTGACCTTAATAATAAAGCGGAACCAGCTGAAGCAGAAAATTTCATTAAATCATTGAAGGAATCAAAAATATTAAATTCGTCTTTTGGATATTTAATTTGCATTTCAAAATAATTTTTTAAAAAATTACCTAAATTATTTGATGCCAAAAATATTCCAAAAACTGTCAAGCCTCCTGGTAATTTATATTGTTTTTTAAGATCTTTGATTGTCTCCTTAAGATGCAGTTTATCAAAATATTCTTTAAGGTTTTTTTGCAGAAAATTAATTATTTTCGTATTTTTAACTTTTTTCTTAGACAAATTACTCAAATTTCCTATTAAGATTTCCTTTTTAATTTCTTCAAGTTCCTCAATGTCAACTTTTAAATAGAGAGCTAAATCTTCAAATAGATATTTTGAGCCCCAATCAAAAACTTTAAAATAAATCAATTTCCCTTCATAATAAACCCCTAAGGAGGAAACAGAATCACCGACTTCGAAAACTAAACTACCTATTTCTTTATCTTTTTTTGATAGGAAAAATTTTGCTGAAGAATAAAGGGTTGGTAAAATTTGTTTCACATCAATACCTAATTTTTTAAAAATCTCCCTTATTTTATTAAGAATAGAACTATGGCAAGAAATAAAAAAAACATCAGCATCTAATCTTTTACCACTAAAACCAATAGGATCTCTTACTTCTTGGGTACCATCAATAATAAATCTTAACGGTTCTATCAAAACAACTTCTTGATTAGATAGCAGTAAAAAATTTTTTGCAGTTTTAATTGCTTTTTCCATATCAAATTTCGTGACATTGTTTTCAAAAATTGTGTGCCCTTTTTGAAAATGGGTTTGAAAATTAGGAAGGTTTAAGGTTAAATTAATAGTTTCAATTTTTCTTAAAGAAAATGTTTCTAAGATATTAGAGAAAAGATTTTCTAAAACACTTATAAGTTGCTCAGTTTCAATAATTTCGCTTTTATAAAAAAAATTATTCTTTGTTGAAGTATTATAAATTGTTAAATCACCATTAGGAGATTCTTCTAAAACGCTCAATTTTATCTCACTATGACCTAAATCGAGGCCAATATAAAAATTTCTCATCCTTCATATTTAATATATTGAATATAACGTTTAGCCATATCTAAAGCTTTTTCTAAAGGCCAACCCTCTTTTAGTTTTTTATTAATAAAACTTTGAATCTTCAATCGATACATCCGATATTCGAATTTCCTTCTTTCATTCATTTTTCTTGTTTTAAACATCCTTTTTCTTACTTCAGTAACAGTGCCACTTTTTTGAAAACGACTTAAAAATCTCTTTAAAAATTGTTGCAAGCTTTCACCTTTTTGTCTTTTCGCCTTAACTCTCATTTTTTAATCTTTTTATAAATATCTTCTAAGCTTTCCTGTGGAGGATTATAAACAACTGAATGAATCGACCCACCTTTGTCATTTTTAAACCGAGGAATAATATGAATATGTAAATGATCAATGGCTCTTCCAGCTAATTTTCCTTCATTTATCCCAATTGTAAAGCTTTCTGTTTTTAAGCTCTCTTTTAAAATTTTAATAATTTTTTGCATAAAAACAACTAATTCTGTAGATAAGCTTTCTGGTAAATCAACAAAATCAACTATGTGATCCTTAGGTAAAACTAAACTATGGCCGGGAGCATGAGGGTTAATATCTAAAACACTAATAAAATTTTCTGATTCATCAATTACATAACTTTTTAATTCTTTTTTTGCAATTTTACAAAAAATACAATCCATTTTGAAATTATAACTAAATTTTGCGATTTTTTAATTCTTCTTTTAACTGAGAAAAGGGGATTATTTCTTGACTACCATCTTTCATATTTTTCAAAATCACAGATTGAGTACCCATTTCATGATGTCCAATGATTATACAATAATCAATTCCCATTTTATTAGCAATTTCTAATTGACTGGAAAGGCTTGTTTTTCCAAAACTTTCACTAACTTTAAACCCATTTTTTAACAAATAATCGTAGACCTTAAAAGCATAAATTTTAGCTCTATCAGTAGCGTAGGCTAAAAAAATATTTGGTTTAGGTATAAAACTCTTAGGAATAAAGTTATGAATCTTTAAAATATTCATAAATCTTTCAATTCCTAAAGCGCCACCAACACTTGGCAAAACCTTACCGCCTAAAACTTTACCCAAATTATCGTATCTTCCTCCACTTATTATTGCTACAGGAGCCTCAGAAAAATAAACTTCAAAAACAGTTTTAGAATAATAATCAAAGCCTCGGACAATACTACTATCAAGTTCATAGTTTATTTCTAAATTCTCTAAATATTCTAAAACAGAATTAAAGTGTGCTTCGCATTCATTACAAAGATAATCTAAAATACTCGGAGCATTTGCTTTATATTCTTTATCTTTTGGTACTTTACAGTCAAGAAGTCTTAGAGGGTTTAATTGAAATCTTCGCCGGCAATCTTCGCAAAGATTTTTAAGGTGTTTTCGATAATATTTTTTTAAAGCTTTTTTGTATTTTTCTCTATCATTTTGGCAACCTAAACTATTAATTTTAAACACATAATCTTGTAGCTTAAATTTTTTCAAAAAGTTATCAAAAACCATTATTATTTTTGCATCATAGATAGGATCATTTGAATTTAAAATTTCTAAACCCCATTGATAATGCTCTCTATATCTTTCAGCTTGAGGTTTTTCATATCTAAACATCGGAGCAAAATAAAAAAGTTGAACAGGCTGAGGCCAGGAATGCATTCCATTTTGCAAATAAGCACGAACAATAGGAGAGGTACCTTCTGGTCTTAGAACATAATCTCCTCTTTTCCCTTTTCTTTTTACATAAAACATTTCTTTTTGAACAACATCGGAAGTAGTACCTAAGGAAGCTGTGAAAACTTCTTCATATTCAATTAGAGGTGTTCTTATAAATTCAAATCCATAATGTAAAGAATGTCTATAAATTTCTTGAAAAAGAAACAAAAATAAACTTGCATCATCTTTAATTAGGTCATGAGTCCCTTTAGGAGTTTGAATAGCAATTTTAAACTTCATGATAATTTATTAAATCTGATTATCTTAATTAATTTACCTAAAAAATCAACTCTTAAAATTACTTTACCTACGATTCTTTCTTTTTTTAAAGGACCCCATTTTCTTGAATCATAACTTTCCTCACGGTTATCACCTAAAACAAAATACTCATCATCCTTTAATTGGAAAGTCTGTTCTTCGACATAAAAATTTTTATTAGTTAAATAAGGTTCTTCGAGTTTAAATCCCTTTGGAAAATCCTTATTAAATATATAAATTGCATTATCCTTCAGATAAATTTTTTCATTTGGCAAACCAATCACTCTTTTAATATAATATTTTTTCTCATCAATTGGTGGTCTAAAAATAATAACATCTCCACGATCAATACCTTCAAGTTTTATACAAATTTTACAAATTATTAAATAATCAGCACTATGAAAATTGGGCTCCATACTCTCGCCAATAACTACAAAAGGTTCAAAAATAAAAAGACGAATAGGTAAGAAAATTATTAAAAAAATTAAAATAAATTCCAAAATTTCAAAAAATTCTATTTTTTTCATTAAAATTAATTATAATGAAAAATTTGCATAAAATCAAATTGATTTTTGGGTTAGGAAACCCAGGTAAAGAGTTTGAAAATACGCCTCACAATTTTGGTAGGGATTTGATTCAATTCTATCTTAATCAAAAAAAGGAATTTGAATCATTCTACTTAGGAAAATACAAAAATATTTATTTAGCTATTTCTAAGCTTCCTATGAATGAAAATGGTAAAGCCCTGAAAGAAGTCTTAAAGTTCCTAAAAATAAAAACTGAAAATGTCTTAATTGTTCATGACGAAGCTGATTTAGATTTTTTAAAAATAAAAATTTCTTTTAATGGCTCTTCTTCAATGCATAAGGGGGTAGAGTCGATTTACAAAAATTGTGGACAAAATATTTGGCGATTAAGGATTGGTATTCAATTCCTAAAACAAAGAGTAAAAGCTGAAAAAATTATTTTAAAAAAATTACCTAAAAGTTTAATAAAAAGTTTTTATAAGGCTAAGAAGAAATTTAGTTTAGTTTTAGAAAAATTAAATAAATTACCAATTGAAAAATTAAGTTTACCAAAAGATTTCTTTAAAGATAACCGATTTCTTTAAGGTAATCTCGATAAGCCCATTCCCAAAGTTCTTTGCAACCTAAAAAACCTTTAAAATCTTCTTGAGGGTTTTCGAACTCCTTTAATTCCCAATCAGCAAAAATTTCATTAGAAAACTGATGTTCGCAATTGGGATCACCACCTCTAATTTTATCACCACTGCTTCTTAAAATTTTTTTAGCACCACATTTTTCACAATATTGAACCTGATTGATTCGAAAAATGTATCTCTTTTCAACATATCGAGGAAGAACTATTTTCCTACCATTTTTTTCTAATAACCAAGGTTCTTCATTTAGAGCATAAAAATAGGCTGAAGTTTGCAGGCGATAATCATCATAAATTTCTGGAGAGGTTTTAATATCTACTAAAGAAAAAATCCCATTAATTTCAGCCAGCATATCGAAAGTTCCGCTATAGCGATAATTTGAATGCTTAACCCTTTTTTCTATCCATTCATATTTGGTAAAAAATGAATAATTTTTAAGAAATTCTTCAAAACCTTTCTTAAATCCTAAAAATTCAGGAGGGACAATAATTTCTCTTCCAGTTACAATAGCTTCTAAAATTTCATGAACTATACTTCCTTCTCTGGCAGCTTTATTTTTTTTCTGTTGAGCAACTTCATAATTTTCAGCTGAGGCATAAAAATAATATAACGCTGGCTTACTCTTCATATCAACAATAGATGTTACTCTTGGGTACCAAACATTATCAATTACATAACCATGTCTTTTTTTAAATTCTTCTAAACTCATCTGGGGAAACATTTTTTACAAAATTTTAATATTATAATAATTATAACCAAATGGAAATAATACAATATCCAAATAGGATTTTAAGAACTCCAACAAAAAAAGTAACGAAATTTGATAAAAAATTAAAATTGATAATTGAAAAAATGAAAAAAATTATGGTTAAAAAAAACGGAGTTGGAATTGCTGCGAATCAGATAGGCTATCCATTTTCAATTTTTTTAGCTAAACCTAAAAACAAATTTTATATTTTTATCAATCCTGAATTAGAAAAAGGCAAAAATGAAGTAATTAAAGAAGAAGGCTGTTTAAGTATTCAAAATAGATGGGGATTAGTAAAAAGATTTGAAGAAGTTAAAGTAAAATTTCAAGACCTCAGGGGGAAAATAAAAACTTTGAAAGCAAAAGGTCTTTTAGCACAAATTATCCAACACGAAATTGATCATTTAAATGGAATATTATTCATTGATAAAGCAATCGAGGTTTATGAAATAAAAAATAATGAGAAAGAAGCTTAATTTTTGTTTTTTTGGCTCATCCGATTTTTCCATTCCTGTTTTAAGAAATATTCTTAAAAAATATAAACCAGAAGTTGTTTTTACTTTACCTGCTAAACCAAAAGGAAGGGGACAAAAAAAAGAGCCAAATATTGTCTATTCATATGCCTTGAAAGAAAAATTACCTGTTTTGGAAATAGAAAGTTTTGAGAACTTTAAATTTAATTTTAAATTTGGTGTTATTGCCGGATTTGGCAAAATTATTCCTTCAGAAATTTTCAAAAATTTTGAAAAAGGAATCTTAAATATCCATCCCTCATTACTTCCTAAGTATCGCGGAGCCAATCCTATTCGTGAAGCAATTTTAAATGGAGATAAAGAAACAGGAGTTACTATTATTTTAATTGATGAATTAATTGATCATGGACCAATATTAGCCCAAAAAAAATTAGAACTAAAGGGAAAAGAATCTTATAAAGAATTAGAAGAAAAATTAGGAATTTTAGGTGGTCAACTCTTTAATGAAATAATTGAATCCTATCTAAGTGGTAGTTTAAAACCCTTTCCCCAAAATGAAAAAGAGGCAACCTATACAAGGAAAATTTCAAAAGAAGATGGCCACTTAAAAATTAATGAAAGTTATGATTTGTGGGATAAAAAAATTAGAGCTTTAAACCCATGGCCAGGTACTTATCTTTTTATCAAAATAAAAGATGAA
>CALIVE010000003.1 GCA_938048445.1 Minisyncoccota bacterium
AATATCATAAAAAGCGATACCTTTTTTTGGAAAGTCTTTTATAATTCTGATACTTTTAGGTGCATCTTTCATGAAGAGACAGATTAAATCAGTATTTAACAAAAAAAACAAAAAGAAAATAATTTGTTTAACTTCTTATAGCTATAATTTTACAAAAATAATTGATGATTTTGTTGATGTAATACTTGTTGGTGACTCTATGGGAATGGTTCTTTACGGCATGGACAATACAAGAGAGATAAATGACGAAATCATGATCAGACACGCTTCTGCAGTAAAAAAAGCTTCTAAAAAATCTTTGGTATTCTTTGATCTCCCTTATTCGAAGAAGTTTTCAGAAGAAAATATAATAAAAAGAACAATTAAAATCTTTAATCAAACAAAATGTGATGGTGTCAAAATTGAGGGAAATTTAGAATTAGCAGATGTCATCAAATATCTAAAAAAAATCAATATTCCTGTAATGGCTCATGTTGGTTTACAACCTCAAAAGTTTTCATCATCTAGTAAATTTAAAATATATGGACGTAAAGAAGGTGATTTAAAAAATATATTAAATGATTGTATTGCTTTAGAAAAAGCAGGTGCAATTTCCTTATTATTAGAAGGAATGCTTACAAAAATTGCAAAGCAAATTACTATTACATCAAAAATACCAACAATAGGAATAGGTGCTTCTGAGTATTGTGATGGTCAGATTTTAGTATCGGAAGATATGCTAGGAATGTTTACAGAGTACCACCCTAAGTTTGTAAAGAAATATGCTAGTTTGTCTTCAAACATCCAAAATGCTATTAAAAGATATAGTGAAGAGGTAAATAGCCATAAATTTCCTAACAAGAAATTTAGATATGATTAATTTTGTCTTTTAATTGAGCTGACTAACAGGTCTTTTAAGAGTTTTGATTGTTTATTATTATAGTTATTCAAAATAATTTCAGATTTTATTTGATATTTTTTTGCATAATTCAAACAATCTTTTTTAATTTCATATTTTTCTAATTGACTAAAAGTAAAGTTCAAATCCTTTTGATTTCTAATATTTTTAGTAAAAATCTTTTTTAATTTTATAAAATTATGTTTTGATACCTTTTTTAATAAAAGAATGATTGGAAGTGTAACCTTTCCTTCCATAAAATCTTTACCAATTTCTTTTCCAGTTTTTTTGTCTCCAAAGTAATCTAAAGAATCGTCTATAATTTGAAAAATTATTCCAAAATTAATTCCTAGTTTATAGAGATTATTAATTTCTTGATTTTTTTTTCCTGTAAGAATTGCCGGAACTTTTACTGCCGCCCCAAAAAGCTCAGCTGTTTTTAATGAGATAATTTCAATATATTCAGTAGATTTTAGGTTTACATTATTCTCATTTGATAATTGTAAAAATTCTCCTTCAGAAATCTTACTACTAACTTCAGATAAATGCTCCATTGCTTTTAAAGATTTTCCCTGAGTCATTAACTGAAATGATTTAGAAAACATAAAATCTCCCAGTAAAACGCTAAATTTATTATTCCAAATTTCATTAATGCTTTTTTGACCTCTTCTTATAGTACCTTTATCAATAACATCATCATGTAACAAAGTAGCTGCATGAATAAATTCTAATGCAGCGGACATATAGATATCAGTTTTTAATTTGGAATAGTTTTTATTTATCATTTTACTTGATAGAAGACACATTACGGGCCTGAGCTGTTTTCCCTTTTTTTTTAAAAAATATTGTCCTAGTTTGGGTATGATTGGAATATCACTTGAAATGTAGCTATTGATGATAGTATTAGTCTTAGTTAACTTACCTTGAATTTCGCTATGGATTGACTGTATAGTTTTACTAAATGTAATTTCGGACATCCTGATGAATATATACACTAAAGATCATTTACTTGAGAAAAAAATCGTTTATTTCCAGCCCCAAAATGGATATAGAAGTGGTATTGAACCTATAATTTTAGCCGCTCAAGCTAATTATAAAGATAAATCTATCTTGGATTTAGGATCAGGTTGTGGTCCAATTTCACTAATCTTAGCATATAGATTTCCAAATTCTAAAATAGTTGGTCTTGAAAAAAACATACTTCATTTTGAGTTATCACAAAAAAGTAAAATGGAAAATAAATTTAACAATGTAGAATTTAAAAATGAAGATGTTTGTCATTTGAATAATAATTATGTGAACTATTTTGATTTAATTCTATCCAACCCTCCATTTTTTTTGGAAAATCAAATAATTAAATCCAAAAATGACTCAATAAATGATGCAAAATACATATCCAAGGAAAAGTCTGAAAAATGGTTTAAAAATTTAATTCATTACATAAAAGATAAAGGAAGAGCATTGATCATCAATCGTTTTGAGAATATTGATTTTATGCTCAGAATTTTCAGTCTTTTTAATGTAATAATTGAAATTACTCCTATTTTGTCATTTAAAGATACCAAACCTAAAAATGTCTTAATATCATTAAAGAAAAATGAGAATTATGTAGAAAAAACTACAAATGAAATTATTATTCATTCCAATTCATCAAAGTATTCAAAGCAAGTAGAAGATTGGTTTAAATAATGTTTTCAAAATCAAAAAATATAATATCAATTGACTTAAAAGGAATGATTGCTTCAGGGGGTAGGGCACCTTTAAACTTGGATAACCTTCATGGGCTATTTGGAAAAATTAGCAAAATGAAATTTGATGCCCTCTCTATAGTAATTAATTCACCTGGAGGATCTCCTGTTCAATCTTCTCTGATTGGACAAAAAATTAGAGAGATCACAGAAAAGAAAAATGTTAAATGCTATTGCTTTGTAGAAGATGTTGCGGCATCGGGTGGATACTGGCTAGCATGCTCTGCAGATGAAATTTATGCTGATGTTAACTCAATAATAGGATCAATTGGAGTTATATCTGGAGGCTTTGGATTTACTGAGCTTATTAAAAAAATTGGTGTGGAAAGAAGAGTATTTACCGCAGGAGAAAATAAAAGTTTTTTGGATCCTTTTCTTAAAGTGAATAAAAAAGATGAGATAAAATTAAAAGACTTACAAAAAAAAATTCATCAAAACTTTATTAACTGGGTTAGCTCTCGAAGAGGTAAAAAAATTAAAGAAAAAGATTTCAAGCAGATTTTTTCAGGCACTTTTTGGCTATCAGAAGAGGCTAAATCACTAGGACTGATTGATGGTATTTCTTCAGAAAGTGCTTTTTTTAAAAAAAAATTTGGTAAAAAAGTAAAGATTAAAAAAATCAAACAACCTAAATCTCTTAAGCAGAAACTTGGTTTGGGCATTTTCTCTTCTCCATCAGAGGAGTTAATAACTAAAGCCAAAGAAGAGTTAATGTTTAATAAATATGGACTTTAGTTTTAAATTATGACTGCAAAAAATATGGAAGATTTAGTCTCTCTATGTAAAAGGAGAGGTTTTATTTTCCCTTCGAATGATGTTTATGGTGGCATGAAGGGCCTATATGATTTTGGCCCGATGGGTGTAGAACTAAAAATTAATCTTAAAAACTCATGGTGGAAATCCATTGTATATGAGAGAGATGATATTGAAGGTTTAGACTCAACGATTCTTACTTCTCCTACCGTTCTTAAATACTCAGGTCATGAGGATACTTTTTCAGATCCATTAGTCGATTGTAAAAAATGTAAATCTAGATGGAGAGCAGATCAGCTTGAAAACAATCAATGTCCTTCTTGTAGCTCTAATGATTTGACTGATCCAAGACCGTTTAATTTAATGTTCAAAACAGCTATTGGTCCTGTAGATGATGGTAGTTCTTTTGCGTATCTACGACCTGAAACAGCTCAACAAATTTTTGTGAATTTTAAAAATATTATTGACTCTACTAGCAGAACTCCTCCTTTTGGAATAGCTCAAATTGGAAAATCTTTCAGAAATGAAATTACCCCAAGAAATTTCATCTTTCGTGTTAGAGAATTTGAACAAATGGAATTAGAGTTTTTTGTAAAACCAGGTTCTGATGAAGATTGGCATAAATATTGGGTTGATCAGAGATTGAAGTGGTGGTCTGAG
>CALIVE010000004.1 GCA_938048445.1 Minisyncoccota bacterium
TCTTCTAATTCAATAAAATCAATGCCAAGGTTCCGCAAAATCTTTTCATATTTTTCTTTTAAATCTTTTGCGACAAATTTTGTTAAACAACCCGGATAATATAAAATATTGCCGCCTAAAATTTTTTCAAAAAGTTTCATATTAAGTTAAAAATTTAATTAATAATGGTATTGAAAATAATGAAATTGTTGTCGTAAAAAATATACTATTAGCTATAAGGGATTTATTAAGATTGTATTTTTCAGCTAAAACAAAATTGGTAACTGCTAGAGGCATAGCAGCTTGGAGGATAGAAATTATAAAAAAGTTTTCGTTTTTAATATTAACTCTTAAAGAATACAAAAGAAGAAAAAGAAATAAAGGGAAAATAATCATTTTTAATGATGACAAGAAAATTGCTGCTAGAGTTTTTTCTTTTAAAACATTAAAGGAAATAAATATTCCTAAACTAAAAAGAGCAACTGGAGAGGCGGTATAAGCTATCATTTTTAGCCCAGAAAATAAGAAATTAGGAATGCTAAAATCTAAAAGAGAAAAAAATATGCCAAGAATTACTGACCAAAAAATAGGTAATTTTATGATATTTCTTAAAATGACTATAAATCTACCATCTTTTTTATTATAAGATTCTAAAAGAAAAATCCCTAATGTTAAAACTATAATCAAATAGATAACAGATAAAGCTACCGCCATTGTTTCACCTAAATCTCCAAAAAGAATTTTTCCTATCGGCACTCCCAGATAGGCCACATTGCCAAAGACAGAGGCTATCACAAAAGCAATTTTTTCGCCTTTTTCAATCTTTAAAAAAGAACAAATAAGGTAAACAAAAGTACCAAATAGAATGATAAATAAAAGATTCCAAAAAATAATGTTATTGTAAAAAAGGAATTTAAAATCAGAAGACGCCAAACTAACAAAAACCAAAGATGGAAAGGCAACATAAAAAGCAAAATTATTCAAAACAGAAATCCAAGAGTCATTAGCAAATTTTAATTTTTTTGCTAAATATCCCAAGAAAATAATGAAGAACAAAGAAAATATTTGCCAATTAATCATAAATTTACATCCAACCTTTAAACAAAGCAATAGCTAAAAATAGTAAAATTAAGCCAGCTATCAATCTCATATATTTTCTGAAATTTAGTCTCCATTTTTCAACTTTATCAACTTGAGCCCAGGCAAAAGCGACTCCAGCAATGATGATAAGTAAAGGTAAAACAAAAAAGATGTTATACCAGACGAGATAAAGAATATAAGCACCGCCTCTTTGGGCTAACAAAGTAGTATAAACTAAAGGAATGCCAGCCGTACAAGGAAGCTCAACTAATGAAGATAAAATAGCTAATAAAATTGCTGATGGGATTGTTCCTTTTTTGATTAATTTTTCAATTGTTGGTTTTGCGCTTTCCGGAATCTCTAAAGAAATTCCTTTGCCATAAGCAAAGAAATCTTTAATTAAGATTAAACTGGCAATAAAAGCAAAAATAGCAACAATAATTTTTATTTTTTGAATAACACCAATTAAACTTATTAAATTAATCATTCCTAGCATAAAAAGGAAATAAATGACAAAAACGCCGAGAGCAAAAACCAATCCTACTTTTATTGCTTTCTTTTTCGAACCAATAGCCAAAAGATAGGTCAATAAAAATAATAAAACTGAAAACATACAAGGGTTGATACCATCAGCTGATCCCAATATTATTCCTAAAAATAACATTGAAGATTGAGAAGAAATTTTAATTTCTTTGCCAAAAAGAGAGATTTTAATCTCTTTTTTTTCTTCTGGTGTAAAAGTAGAAGGTGCTGGTATTTGTTTTAATGTTTGTTTAATTTGTTCAACCGGGCAAGGACAGGTTTCTTTTTTACACCTTAAAATTACTTTTTCGATATTTTCTTTAATTGATTTATTGCCGATCAAATAACTGTCACCCAAAAAAACCATTGGAAAACCAGAAAAGGAAAGGCCGTAAAATTCCTGAAGTTTTTGATAAAGTTGTTGGTTTTCTTTATTTTCTGAGACATTGTAGATTTTAAAATCAATCTGATATTTTTTAGCAATATCTTCTAAAAAAGTGGATAAATTTTGACATTGAGGACATTGGTCTTTGATAAAATAATGAATACAAATTTTAGATTCTTGGATTATTTCTTTTAAAGATTGTTCTTGTGGTGGTGCTGTTGGTAAAGATGGAGATTGTGGTGGTGGTAGTAGTAACTGCTCAGGTGGTTTAGGTGGCTGCCACTTATCAATTCCACCAGCAGCTAAAATTTCAGCTGGAGAAGGACAATAGGTTTCAAGACAGCTTTTAATTAAATTTTCAATCTCTTGGCCAGTTGTATTTTCAGAACCAAAACCAATAATAAATTCTTTACCAATAAATGTTGTTGGTACTCCATAAGCTTGGGTGTTATAAGCTTTGGCAACTTTTTCAAACAATTCCTGATTTTGATAATTGTAATAAACCTCAAAATCTTTAACTACTAGTTGCGGATATTTTTGTTTCATTTTTTCTAAAAATGGTTTTTCAGCTGCACAATGAGGACAACCTTGGCCCCAGAAAAAATAAATCTCAATTTTTTCTTGAGCAAAAACTGGCTTTAAATCTCTGAAAAATAAACTAAAAAATAATAAAATTAAAATAAGGTTGAAAATTTTTTGCTTCATATTTTTTATTTTAACTCTTTTTAAAAAAAATTGAAATTAAAAAAATTAAAGCACTGAACAGAATAATTAAAAGTCCAGCTGGTAAATTATAAATTTTTGAAATAAAAATTCCTGAAATAGCTGAAATTGATCCAAATAATAAAGACAAAATTTTATAGGTCTTTAAACTCTTGCTTAAATTTTTAGCTGAGGCAGATGGCAAAGCAGTTAATCCGGCAACCAAAAGCCCTCCGACAAATTTTACTCCTAAAGCAACAATGGCTGAGATTGAAAGCAAATATAAAAGCTGGTATTTTCTTAAATCAATTTTTTCTGCTTGGGCCAAATCTTCAGAAATTGAAATTAAAAGAAGCTTTTGATAGATTCTTTGAATTAAAAAGAAAAGAAAGAGGCAGATTAAAATTGTAATTAAGCCATCGATTGGTCCAATTTTTGAAATATCTCCAACTAGAGCCTCGTGAAGCTTTTCTTCTTCTAAAAATAAAAAAGTGATTGCCAAAGAAATAGAAAATAAAATAGCAATAATTGTTTCGATTGACAGTTTTGTTTTTCTTTCTAAAAGCCAAATTAAAATTGTCCCAAAAAATAAAAATAAAAAAGCGCCTAAAGAAATATCTTTTTTTAAAATTAGAGCTAAAGCAACACCAGGTAAAGCTAAATGGGAGAGGGGATCAACAACAATTGTCATTTTTCTCGATAACATCAAAGAACCTAAATATCCTGCCACTCCTCCAACAAAAATTCCAGTGATTAAAATGAATAAAAAATCAA
>CALIVE010000005.1 GCA_938048445.1 Minisyncoccota bacterium
GAGCTCACCCAATCCCCAAACTCCATTAATAACAATTACTTTATCTAATCCGGAATCAGTATCAATTGTAAACATAACACCAGAACTTGCTAAATCAGAACGCACCATTTTCTGAACACCTACAGAAAGCTTAACTTTAAAATGATCAAATCCTTTTTCTTGTCTGTAAAATATTGCTCGATCAGTAAAAAGTGAAGCAAAACAAAATTTAACTTTTTCTAGTAAGTCTTTTTCAGTTACATTTAAATAAGTCTCTTGTTGTCCTGCAAATGATGCATCCGGTAAATCTTCGGCAGTTGCACTACTTCTTACTGCCACTTGAAAATTATTTTCTATATGCAAATTACCCGAATGATTACCGAATTTATTACCCGAATTTTGACCGAATGGGTTACCCAAATGATTACCGAATTGGTTACCCGAATTTTGATTTAATGATGAATCCGCGTTAATCCGTGTCCCGTCTGCGTTTGTCTGCGTTTCGTCTGTGGTTGTCTGCGTCCCCTGTATTCCGTCTGCGGTTGTCTGCGTATAGTCTGCGGAAGTCTGCGTCCCTGTATATTCCCTCTTCAATTCTTCAAAAGCTTGCAAAATTTCGTTTTTCAAATCTTCCGGAAATTCTCCTTGTTTTATTAAATTTCTTATTCCTTCACCTGCTTTTTGAAGTTGGGAGACATTATAAATATCAGTTCTTTCAAGAATCTCTTTTATTCTTTCCTCTAAATTGTTAAATTGAATAAAATAATCGTATCCCTCAGCAGTAATTGCAAAGCCATTAGGTACTCTAACCCCTAAATCAGTTAACTTTTGATACATTTCACCCAAATTAGCATTTTTACCACCAACTAATCCAACATCTTCTTTTGTTAATTCTTTAAAAAACTTGATGTATTTCATCGTATAATTATATTCTAATAATTTAAAAATTCAAATAATTTAATTTAAAAGTTCACATTTAACCTTATGTAATTTAAAACAATGTGCCCAGTTTGTACAATAGGAGTAGCAGCGGGTGTTGGACTTAGTAGGTATTTAGGAGTTGATGATTTGATTTCCGGCATCTGGATTGGCGCTTTATTAATTTATTTAACATTATGGTCAACTTTATGGCTTACTAAAAATAAAATCAATAGAAAAATAGGATTTTTGATTTCTTTCATTTTTTGGTACGCTTTGACATTAATACCTTTGAGGGTTTATAATATTATTGGCCATCCATTAAATAAAATATTTAACATAGATAAGCTTTTATTAGGTATAATTTTAGGAAGTATTCTTTTGCCATTCGGGATTGGTTTAAGTGAGTGGATTAAGAAAAAAAATAATAATAAAGTATTGTTTCCTTTCCAGAAAGCTGTTATACCAATTTTGGTTCTGGTCGTCATTAGTATAATAATTTATTATTTATTATTATAGTTGGCAATTCAAAGTGTAATTCAGTTCATTTACTTTGTTCATACCTTGGCTTGTTCAACGCGCTCGTTTGGTCTTTGCTAACGGTTGGGATTCAAATATTCTTCTACTACTTACCCGAGTCTTATAGCTGAGATCACAAATTTTGCTTACTGAATTTGCCAACTAAGCATAAAAATGAAAATAACATTTCAAGAGTTTTTAGCAAAAATTAAAAAAGAAGCGAATGAATTAGACCTTTCTTCTGATGAAGACCTTTCTATTGCCTTGATGAATTTAATATCAATTGAAGAACATTTTTATTTTAGTGGAGCAAAAACAGGGAATAAAAAATATTTTGATTTATTAAATGAAACAAGACAGATTAGGAAAGAACTTTTAAAAAAATTAGTTAAAGATGTTGAAGAAGGCGCTGAAGTTTGGTGTCTATCAAAACATTTACTTGCTGCATCAATGAGACTTATTGAAGTTGGTACAAAAGAAATGGATAAAGGCAATAAGGAAAGCGCTTACGATTTGTTTGAAAAAGCATTCTCGCTCTACTCATTATTTTGGGGACTTAATTTAAAAGCAATTGATATTGGCGAAGTTAAAAAAATTGAAGATGATAAATTAAATAAAGAAGATAAAGAAAGAAGTATTTTTAAAAATCTTAAAGATATTGTTAAAAAATTAGTTGACTGCTGTAGGGAGTAAAAATTAAAACTTTTTATTTTATTTACTTACTTTATACTTCCCTATATTGAAGAATCAATAAACTTTCTAAATGATTTGTTTGAGGGTAGAAATCAAAGCCATAAATTTTTTCAATTTGATAGTATTCTTTAATTAGGGAATAATCTCTTGCTTGTGTGATGGGATTGCATGATAAATAAAATATCTTTTTAGGTTTAGAAGCCAAAATTAATTTTATTACATTTTTGTGAAGTCCAGATCTTGGTGGGTCTAAAATGAGAAGGTCAGTATTTTTAAAAATTTCAGAATCAATTTTCTCTGAAGGTAAAGCAATACCTTTAAAGTTTCTAATAGCATTTTCCTCAGCATTTATTTTTGCAAATTCGATTGCTTTTTGATCAATGTCTACTCCGATAACTTTTTTAGCTTTTTTAGCTAAGTAAAGACCAATTACACCAACTCCGCAATATAAATCAACAATCTTGTTTACTTCGTCTAAATTTTCATCCATTAAATTTAAAGCTTTTTCAAAAAGTTCAATATTGTTTTGGAAAAAGGAAGAATAATGATATTTTATTGTTAAGTCACCAATTTTTTCTATTATTTCTTCCCTACCCTCATTTTTTAGAATTTCTGTATAGACACTGGCAGGAGATTTAGGATCCGAATAAATTAAAGAAAATCCTGTTAAATTTTTGTCTGAAAAACTAAAATCAATATTTTTTTCCATTACAAATAAAGAGAAATGTAAAAATGGCAATCTTGTGCTTCTTCTTATTATTAAACTTTTCAAGTTGCAGAGATTTCTTTTATTTATTTCTTCTAATAAATCTAAAGCTATTTTATTAGCTTTTTGATCAAAAAGTATACATCCATTTTTTAAAGCTACTTTTTCAGAAGAACTTCCTCTTTTGTAAAAAGCGAAAAGTATAGATTTGTGGGGAGTTAATGAAGATAGTTCTTCTATAGGACAGCTTGAATTTGTTTGAATTTTATTTTCATTAGTTTCACAATAGTCCACTTCATAGTAGTCTGCGTTTTGTCTACTTTTGTCTGCGTTTTGTCTGCGGTAGTCTGCCTCATACATAAAAGAATACTCAATTTTTGTTCTATACTCCCAAATTTTTTCTGCTTTTAAAAAATCAGTTAAATTAATCTCCTCATTAGCAAAATCCAAAAATATTTCTTTTAAAATTTCTTTTTTTAATTCAAT
>CALIVE010000006.1 GCA_938048445.1 Minisyncoccota bacterium
AAGTTTATAGATATCTTAATAATCAATATATTTTCATAGCTTCGACAACTAATACAAGTTACCTTCATACAAATCTTCAGGCAGGTTTAGAATATTGTTATGCTGTTACAGGAATAAATTCTTCTGGTGAGGGACCTTATAGTAATATAGCTTGTGAAATTCCTAAGGATGCTCCATCACCACCGCAATCGTTAAATATTTCAGTTGGAGATGGAGTTTTGAACCTTTCTTGGCAAGCTCCTATAACTGATGGAGGTTCTCCAATAATTGAATATAGAATTTATATAAAATTAGCTGGTTCAAGTTATCCTAAGATATCTTATACAACTACTTCAAGTTCAATTCGTAATTATTCGTATAGAGGTGCTATACCTGGTAGTACTTATTGTTTTGTAGTTACAGCAAGAAATTCATTTGTTGAAAGTTCTTATAGTAATGAAGTTTGTGCAAAAGCAGGAACAAAACCAGGCCAATTTGAAATCCAGATTTTAGATACTGGCGAATCTTTTATTCGACTTTCCTGGAGTTGTATAAGGAGTCCTGAATTTATTTATTGTACTGGAGGTTATCCAATAACTCATTATAAACTTTATCGAAGTACAGATGCAGTGAATTACTCATTAATAGCAAGTCCTAATATAGCAAATTATGTAGATTACGATGTTGCTTCAAATACTATTTATTACTATAAGATAAGCGCTGTAAACCAACTTGGTTTAGAAGGTCCATTAAGCAATCCTGTTGCTACTACAACTAAACTCGGAGAGGTTAGTTTTAATACGTATCGATTATGGGGTTGGATATCAAGAAAGCTTGAGACTAAGCCCGAAATGGTTGCTTATTATAATGGTCATTTAGCCTGGAAGTTAGATTTTGGCACTCCTCAGTATATTAGGTATTTGCGATTTAGTTTTGATGTAGGAGATTTTGGTTATCTTAAAATAGTTTGTCCTGACTCTAATTTTGTAACTAGTACCTATTTAACTATAAGCGGTACCAAAATAATTCCTATAGGGAAAACTTGTAGCAAGATCTATATGATTCCACAAGGAGATATAGAATTCTGGTGTGAACTGCCAGTTCGTGTTTCAAACAATTATGATGATCTCTGTAAAGGAATTAAAAATATATTAGGCACCATAACCATAAATAATTTATCTTGGTTAGCGGTACCTCGTGGTTATCCAATAACTATTAAAGGTAATTATCCAATATCTATGATACTGCATAAAGATTTTTATGGCACTTGGTTTGTAGGAAGTAATTTAGATGATGCACGAGCTTATAAATGAGACAAGGATTTACCCTTATTGAAATTTTATTAGTTTTATTTGCAATAACAAGTTTAATTGGGCTTTTGATTTATTTTTTGAAACCTGCTGAAATTTTTAAAAGACATAGAGATTTTCAAAGAATTAATGACCTCAAAACTTTAGAACTTGCAATTAATACCTATTTAATGAATAACCCTAATCCAGATCTTGATGGATTTTATTTTAGCACAGGTTATGATGAAGCCCTTCCTTCTATTTATATTTCAATTCCCCGAAGTCAAGGTATAGCAACCTCGATTATTGATGGAGTAAATAAAGAATGGAGGATAATTCAAAATGCAAGTGATACTGTTTCTTTAAAAAGAATTGACGGTTTAGGTTGGTTACCAATTAATTTTACTGAATTAAAATATCCACCTTTATCCTATTTACCTATTGATCCTATTAACAATTTAGACCAAAAATTTTTTTATTCCTATGCTTTTTCAAGAAGCACTCAAAGTTTTGAGTTAAATGCAAGATTAGAGGCAAGCATATATAATCTTGGTGGAAGCCAAGATAAAACTTCAACCGATGGAGGTAGTGATAATGAAGTTTATGAAGTTGGATCAAATAAATGTTTAATAATTGGAAATAAATTATATGGTGAAGTTTCAACAACAACTTGTTCCCAATCTACATTTTTTCGTTTTCCTATTAATCTTCCTTATCAAATATCTTGCACTAATCCTCAAAAAATTACTACTGGAGAATGGGAGCTATTTGATTCTTACGAGAATTTAGTTTCAACTGATACATCTGCTGTTCACGATGGTTCAACTTCAACAAGAATGACATTATGGATAGTAAACAGTTATGTTGTTCACAAATTTCCTCGCCTTCATTTTCTTAATTATGTAAGATTATATTCTGACTATGGCGGTAATAAACCCTATATTAAATACTATAAAAATGCTGCCTGGACATATGCTGGTGAAAATGAAACAAAAGATTGCAATGTAGCTACAACTACTTATATTAATACAACAACAATAGGATGGGCTATAGGCTGGGGGAGTAATGTGAGTATTTGTGAAATGGAAGCTTATGGTTGCCCAATTGAACCTTCTTGGTTTAAAAGTTTTGGCAAAGATATTTATCTTTACGATATTAAGCCAAGCAAAGAAAAATATCTATGGAACCATTATATTTTAGCAGGAGCAAAAAGAGTTGGCGATTCCCTTTATCCTTATTTAGCAAAAATAGATTTGGAAGGAAATATAATATCTTCTTCAACAATTTTTATCAGTGCCACGACTTCTTATTTTAATATTGTTTTTCCTTTAGATGATGATAAAAATGGCTATATAGATAACTATTTATTTGGAGGAGTAAAAAATTTAGGGAATCAAAATAATGCTTTAATTATGAAAATTGCAAGTAATGCAAGTATAAATTGGAGTCGAGAAATTGGAAATACCCAAATAAGAGCTTTTGAGATAACTGATAATGGGAACTATCTTGGAGTAGGAGTGAGAGAAAATTCAGGATATTTATTTATCTTTAACAGTTCAACAGGAGAGATTATAGCTTCAACTAGTTTGGCAACCTTTTCTTTATCATTTAATGATATTAAAGATATAAAAAGAACTGAAGATGGTTATCTAATAATTGGAACAGCCAACAACAAACCAACTATTGCAAAATTAAATCCATCTTTAGAGATTTTAAGTTTTATTACTTTTGAATGCAATTTAGACTTCAAATCAATTGAAAAAATCCCATCATCCAATCTTTATTCAATCTTGACATACCAGCCAACATCATCAGGCAGTTATTTCTTTCATTCAAATATCTCGTCAAACCTGAATATTTTCTCAATTATCGATATTTGGGATTCTCGAACAATAAGTAGCCAAGATATATGTAATGCACCATCAGCCTCTAATTTCAAAATTTTCCAAAATATTGATATAGTTGAGACTGCTTTAAATGCTAATATAGCTGGGTTAGGAAATGAAACAATAGGTAATAGGAGAAGAATAGTTTTTGTTAAAAATGGTTCGCAGAATTATCCTTTATCTGTCTATTTAGATTCAGTTGGTTCAAAAATAATAAAAAATGAGGATTTGTCAGGATACTTAATAATTGGTTATGAAAATAATCTTTATGGAAGTTTTGTAATGCAACTCAATGAAAATGGTGAATGTTTAAACTGCTTTGCTTCAGTTAAGTCTTTTCCTTTAGCTAATATCTTTTATTTAGTTAAAGATTTTGCCAAGGTTATTTTACATACTCTACGATTTCTTCCATAATATGAGGGTAATTTACTGAAAGCTCAGCTAAAATTTTTCGATTGAGTTTTATATTTTTATCTTTTAATTTTTTCATAAAATTAGAATACTTTAAACCTCTTGCTCTCAAAAAAGCATTAATTCTTACTTGCCATAACCTTCGAAAATCTCTTTTTTTCTTTTTCCTTCCTTCATAAGCATGTTTAAAGGCATGCAAGATAGCTTCTTTAGCAAACTTTTCTTTGCTTTTTCTCTGCCATTTATATCCTTTTGCTAATTTCAACAATTTTTTTCTTTTCTTTGTTTTTATTTTACCTCTTTTCACTCTTGCCATCGTTTTTAAATTATAATATAAATTTTTTAAAAATTTCTTAAATTATAATAAATTTTTTAAAAATTTCCAAAAGTCAATAACATATTTTTCATAATCTTTCTCACCTTTAGCAATAATATCCAAATCCTTTTCCATATTTGCAGTAAATTTCAAATCAATTAAATCTTTAAAATTCTCCTTTAAAAAGTTGACTACATTTATTCCTTTTGGAGTTGGTTTCAAAAATCCTTTTTCTTTAGATACATAATTTCTTTTAAGAAGTGTCTTAATGATTTCAGCATAAGTTGAAGGTCTTCCAATTCCTAAACTTTTTAATTTTTTTATTAATGTTGATTCAGTATATCTTGCTGGAGGTTTTGTTTTTTCTTCAATAATCTTTACATCTTTAGGTTTTAAAAGAGACCCTTCTCTAAGTTCAGGTAATTCATTAAATTTAATTTTAAATGGATAAAATTTTAAAAATCCATCAAATATTAGTCTTTCTCCATAAGCTAAAAAAGATATTTCTTTTGCAGAGAATGGTCTCAAAAAATATTTAGTTTCTTCAATAACTGCATCCTTAGAGCAAGCTGAAAGAGTATAATCAAAAATTAATTTATAGATTTTATCTTCTAACCCTTTAAGTTTTAATTCTTTTTTTAAATAAACTGGTCTTATAGCTTCGTGGGCTTCTTGGCTAAATTTCTTTTTAATTTTTTTAGGAAAATCAAAATAATCTTTTAAAAAATTTCTAACCTTTCCTAAAAATTCTTTTGACAAATTGAAACTATCAGTTCGATGATAGGTTATTAGACCTTTCTCATACAAAGATTGAGCAATTTTCATTGTTAATGGAGCAGAAACTTTGTATTTTAAAAAAGAAATTCTTTGAAGTAAGGCAGTATCTAAAGGTAAAGGTTTACTTATAATTTTTTTCTTCTTTACAATTTTTTCTAATATAAATTCAGAATTCTCAACCCTATTTTGAATATTTTTTAAAAACTCTAATCTTTCTTTCCCAAATTTACCTTTACTATTTTCTACCAAGTATGCCTTAAAATCTCCAAAATCTACCTCTAATTTATAAAAAACTTCAGGGACAAAATTTTTTATTTCCTCTTCTTTTTCAACAATTAATCTTAAAGCAGATGATTGAACTCTTCCTGCTGATTCACCAATTCCTTTTCGCCATAAAATTGGAGAGAGAGTATAACCTATTATTCGGTCTAAAGCCCTTCTTGCTTTTTGAGCGGAGACTAAATTTAAATTTATCTTTTCTTTGTTTGCTAAAGAATTCAGAACAGATGATTTAGTTATTTCATAAAATCTTACCCTTGAATAATTTTTGATTTTTAAAAATTCAACAACACTCCAAGCAATAAATTCTCCTTCACGATCAGGATCAGTTGCTAAAATGAATTCTTCAATTCTATTTTTAATTTTCTTTAAATAATTTAAAAAAGATTTTCTAATTGGATAGTATTCTAATTTTAATTTGTTTCCCTCCAAATAAACACCAAATTTCTTCTTAGGTAAATCAACAATATGTCCTTTTGAAGCAAGAATAAAATAATCTCTATTTTTAAGAAATTTTTTAATTGTTTTAGCCTTTTTAGGAGATTCAACTATTATTAATTTCATAGGATATTGAAAGAGCCCCCAGCAGGACTCGAACCTGCAACCTGGTGGTCCGAAGCCACCCGCTCTTCCAATTGAGCTATGGGGGCAATACAATATTAATTATATCATTATTCTTTTTCTTTTGAATAAGTCTGTGTATCTTGTTCGATTTCTCTTTTTAGATATTCTAAAATATGATGATATTGCGTAGGTTTGAAAATTAAAGCAAGGATGAGTGAAGTTATTAATAATTCCTGCGCTTTTTTCTCGTCTTTTGTTGAGGATATGAAGTCAACCATTTCTAAAAGGTTTATTACTGTTTTTAGAAGATCTGATTTTATTATTTTTTTAATTTCATTATAAAATTTTTTTAAACTTTCTCTTTTTAATTCATCATTAGCAAACCTCGAATCGATTCTGTTAATTCGTTCTGATAGCTCGATCATAAATTTGATAAGATATTTCCCTGTACCGGATAGGTATACTATCCTTTTAAGAACTCTCTTATCTATTTTTTGGTTATCTAATGATTCAAGAAATGTTACTAAGTCTTTTATTATTCGATGTAAATTAGCGACTATTTCATAATGAACAGCATTTATTAATTGTTTTATTTTCTTTTTTATTCTTTCTTTTAGAAAAGTAGTACCTATTCCTAATGTTTCTAAGGCATCTAAATCTTGATTAATCTTATCTAAAAACATTTCCACATTTTCAAAATAGCCAATATCTCCAGTCTTTATTTTAGTTATCCCTTCTAATAAATTATGGATTCTTTCATGGCCAATAATACCAGAAATATCTTTTACGTCTTTTTGAAATTTCACTAAAGCATATGGAGAGTCATGATAATATACCCCTTGTCTCTTTTTATATACTGATTGCCAAACATCCGGTTTTAATAATATTATTACAGTAAATGGCTCGAATATAATATCAACAATTCCTTTCTTTAATATTTCCAGCTTTTTTTGGACCTTTAGAGGTAAATATTCCAATTCGCCGGTTGTTTGATATTTTTCATAAATTTCTTTGACTTTCTGATTCTTTTCTTTTAAATTTTTTATTATCAAATAAAGATAGATAATGAAAGTAATATCGCTATTTTTAAGAAAATCTTCTAATTTAATTCTGATATCTATAATTTTCTCCATTAAATCTTTAGCTTTTTTTGATTTCTTGTCCCTTTTTGATTTTAACGCTATTAATAATAATATCATTGTTTTTTCATCTGATACTTCGTAGTATTGACGCAGTTCTTCTAATAATTTTTCTCTTTCATCTAATAATTCTTTACATTTTTGAAATTCTTTTCTCATTTCAGAAGGGAATCTATTTTGCATATCTTCAAAAAAGTCATTCAATTTTCTTTCTATTTCTTCAGTAGAAGTTTCAAAATCAAAAGAAAAAATTAAATCTATAAAATTTCTTATGATATTTACTTTCTTTTCTATTTCTTTCCAAAGCTTCTCTCTTTTCTCTTGATGGGTTTTAGATAAATGTTCTTTAAACTTCATTAACAGCCAGCTTTGAAAATTGTTAAGAATAATACCTTATTTGAACTTTTGAAAATATTATAATCTAAAACTAACCGAACACAGCAAATTATGCTTAAAAGCCAGCTAAAGTGAATTTTAAAAACAAAGAAACAATCTTCCCATTTTCTTAAGAAAATAAGAAAAGTTTTCTTAAGAGAATAATAAGAAGTAATAAAAGGATGTAGTAATTTTTAGCCATCGCTCTATTGATGTGGTGAGCTTTGTATGTGGATTACGGAATAAATATTCCCGGGGTCAAAAATATCAATGAGAAATGATGCTTGTCCAGGGGGAGGGATTCGAACCCCCGCAGGCTCAAGGCCGCCTGGTTTACAGCCAGGTGCGTTTGTCCACTCCGCCACCCCTGGTTTTTTGCCCGGGGAGGGAGTCGAACCCTCACGGCCTCTGGTAGGCCATTGGGTTTTAAGCCCAACGCGTCTGCCTATTCCGCCACCCGGGCTTTGTTATAATTTTTATATGAATAATTATACTAAAAATAAAAATGTTTTGCAAAGTTTCTTAAGAGCCTATCAGGGGTTTTTATACATCTATCACACCCATAAACATTTTCGATTAAATATTTTTATTGGTCTTTTAATTATAATTTTAAGCATTTTATTAAAATTTACCAACATTCAATTGACTTTTATATTTTTAGCTGTTCTTTTAGTTTTTTTTGCAGAAGTTATTAATACCTGCTTTGAAGAAATTTGTAATCTTATCACTACAGAATATCATCCAAAAATAAAAGTTATAAAAGATTTAGGAAGTTTTTTAGTTTTGATTTCAGTTATTTTCAGTTTGGTAGTATTTCTTTTAATTTTTTTGAAAAATTTATTAGCTTTAAATAAATTTTAATGATACCACCAATTTTTAGAAAAATTGTCCAAATTTTTGATAGTTTTCCTGAAATTGGGCCAAGACAAGCTTGGCGTTTATTTTTTTGGCTTCTTAAGCAAGATGAAAAATTTAAAAAAAATTTTTTAGAAAGCTTTGACGCATTAATTAAAAATTTAAATTTTTGCAAAGAATGTAATTTTCCTGTCATTAATGATGATATTTGCCAAATTTGTTCTGATCCTAAAAGGGATAAAAGTATTTTATGCATTGTTGCCAGGGAAACAGACCTTATCACAATTGAGAACTTAAAGAAATTTAAAGGAGTATACTATATTATTGGAGGTTTTCTTTTGCCTTATGAAGAAAAAGAATATGTAAAAAATAATTTAGAAAAATTAAAAGAAAAATTAGAAAAAGATAAAAAAATTAAAGAAGTTATCTTAGCTTTACCCTTTACAAAAGATGCTGAGCCATTAAGGAAAGAAATATTAAGAATTTTAAATAAGTTTGATTTAGAAATTAAGACACCTAAAAGAGGTATTCCTTCGGGCGGAGAAATAGAATTTATGGATCCTGAAACACTGAAAGATTCTTTGGGTTTGTGAATATGATATAATAAAAAATTAAAAATGAAAGAAGAATTGGAGAACTTACTTAGAGAAGCAAGGGAAATTATAGAAAAGGCTAATAGCAAAGAAGAGTTAGAAAATTTTAAAATTCGATTTTTAGGAAGAAAGGGGTTGCTTAGGGAGATTTTAGAAAGAATCGTTAAACTTAACGAAGAGGAAAGAAAGGAATTGGGAAGGTATTTTAATGAGATTAAAGAAGAAATTGAAAAGATGTACGAAGAAAAGAAAGAAAGAATTGCAGAAACAAAAGAAATAAAATTTGATATCCATCATCCTGGAGTCAAAATTGAAAAAGGGCATATTCATATTCTTAATCAAGCTATAAAAGAAATTAAAGAGATTTTTATGAAAATGGGCTTTGAAGTAGAAAAGGGTAGGGAAATTGTTAGTGAATATGAAAACTTTGATTCTTTAAATATACCTGAAAATCATCCGGCAAGAGATTTATGGGATACTTTATGGTTATCCTATAAAGATAAAAAAAATAGATACTTACTAAGAACTCATACTTCAGCCCATCAAGTTGAAATACTCCGAAATAAAAAATTACCTTTACGGGTAGTCATTCCTGGAAAAGTTTTTCGAAGAGAAGCGACTGACCAAAGGCATGAAACTCAATTTCACCAATTAGAAGGATTAGCTGTTGGCGAAAATGCTAATTTACAGGAATTAAGAGGGGTTTTAACTTTATTTTTTAAAGAATTTTTCAAAAAAGAACTAAAAATTATTTTTAGAAGTTCTTATTTTCCATTTACAGAACCAAGTGTTGAAGTTGATTTAGAATGTGTTTTGTGCAGTGGCAAAGGTTGTGCTGTTTGTAAAAATATTGGTTATTTGGAAATTGCTGGAGCAGGAATGGTTCATCCATTTGTCTTAAAGGAAGCAGGAATTGATCCTAATAAATTTTTTGGTTATGCTTTTGGTTTAGGAATTGAAAGAATAGTAATGTTAAGACATAATATCAATGACATTAGATATTTCAATTCAGGAGAC
>CALIVE010000007.1 GCA_938048445.1 Minisyncoccota bacterium
TTTGGTTATCTTTTTGCTTATTTATTCAAAAGTCCTTGGATATTTTATTTCGCTGTAATTTTTGGGTTGCTTACAAATATTTGGTCATATTATTATGGTGATAAAATTATCGTCTTTTTAACAAATGCGAAAGAAGTTAACAAAGACGATTTACCTGAGGTTTATAGAATTTTAGAAAATCTATCTATTACTGCAGGACTTCCTAAAACACCAAAGCTTTATCTAATTGAAACTCCAGCAATGAATGCTTTTGCAACAGGAAGAAATCCAGAAAATTCTTTAGTTGCTGTAACCTCTGGTTTGATTAAAAATTTAAATAAAGAAGAATTAGAGGGAGTAATAGCTCATGAAATTTCTCATATTAAAAACAGAGATATCAAAGTAATGATGATTGCTACAATTTTAGCTGGTATCATTGCAATTATGTCTGATTTATTCTTAAGATGGAGTATTTGGGGACGTTCTGATAGAGATAGAAATGGAGGTCAGGCTTTATTGTTCTTAATTGGATTTATTTTAGCAATACTTGCTCCAATTTTTGCTCAGCTTATTCAACTTGCTATTTCAAGAAAAAGAGAATTTTTGGCAGATGCCAGTGGCGCTTTGCTTACAAGAAATCCTTTAGGTTTAGCAAATGCTTTAGAAAAAATTGCTAATCAAAATATCCCGATGGATATTTCTCCAGCTACAGCAAGTTTATTCATAGTTAATCCATTTAGAGGTAAAAAATCTTTTATCAATTGGCTTGGAAATCTATTCTCAACCCACCCCCCAATTGAAGAAAGAATAAAAATTTTAAGAAATATGGTGATTTGAAAGAAGTTTATTATAATTGAAGTAGTAAATACTAAAGGGGGGTGAAAAGAGATGAAAAAAAGGGATGAGAGCGTATTTTTGATTTTGTCTACAGCGGTGGCACTGATCTGGACGTTGGGGTGGTTGATAGTGGTGGTAATATACTATTTATTTCTGAACCGCTAATATTTCTTGCTTTTTAACCTGCTGGGTTTTTATTGCCCAGCAGGTATTTTAATTTCTCTTTAAAATATATTCACCCTGCCTTAAATTAGGCAGGGTGAATTGTCCGCTATAACCTCCTTTCTTCGATTTCCATGTCCACCACAATCCACCTCTCTGCTCTCCTTAATAATTTCAATTTTATTTCCACCTCGCTCATTATATCTCTCTCGAATACCACCATTTCTTTTTCATTTATTTCCACCTCCATGGATCTCTGTTTCCAGTATATTACTGCCACCTCCCTTCCCGCCTCGTTTTTTCTGAGGGGGAGTATAACTTTCATTTTTTTCACCTCCTTTTAGGGTTTTTGCTAAACTAAATTTTATAAATATAAAAAGAATTTAAAATTTTTTAGTAAATTGGAAACTTCATACCAGATTTAAAAAAATCAAAAATCTCCTTTAATTTTTAGGAAGAGACAAAGCTCTCAATTACTCTATCCACAACCTTTTACTTTTCTTAAATATTTTCTAAATTTAATCTTTACTTCTTTATTAAAGTTTCTTTTAAGGCAGTTCAAAATCTTCTTCTCTGAGATTGCTTTGCAAGAAAAGATGTCAATAGCCAAATAATTATATTCAGGCCAGGTGTGAAAAGCAAAATGGCTTTCTTTAATTATTTGAATAATAGAAAAACCTGAATAAGGATATTTAGGAGAACTTATTTTTTTGATTAGAGGTTTCCCCACCGGATTTGATTTAGTAATTTTGATTAATTCTTCTAATAATTTCAAAAGCGACTCTTTTTCTAAAAATTCACTCTTAACTTTATAAACATCGATTATAAAATTTACTCCGATTGTCTTTTCCATCCCCCATTGATAACGATATTATAATTTAGATAATGATTAATTCACAAAATTAATTAAATTAATTTTAAAAGAACATTTACAAAATTTCAAGTTTTTATAAGTTAATTACTCGAATGATTTCAAATAGATTACCCAAATTAAAATCGAATATATATCCGCATAAATCAGCGTAGAAATCCGCGTTGATCTGTGTTTTATCCGCGTTAATCCGTGGTGTATCCGCGTTACTCCGTAGTTCTATATTATCTGCGTTAATCTGTGTAGAAATCTGCGTTTATCCGTGGTGCCTATCAATGTAAATTCGTGCAAAAATCCGCGTCTATCCGTGGTGTATCCGCGTTAATCCGCGTCTATCCGTGTAAAAATCCACGTTAATCCGTGGTTAATCCGTGGTTCTATCTGCCTTATTCACATCTATTTACTTCCAGTTACGGGCGCTCGTTCATTATTTTTTATAATTATTTCTGCTATGAAACAAGTTGAAATTTCTTCCCTTCCTCAGGAGATTTTAAAAATTTGGCAAAAATTAATTGATGAAGGCTATGAAGCTTATCTTGTTGGTGGTTGTGTCAGGGATTTATTATTGAATAAAAAACCTAAAGACTGGGATATTACAACAAACGCCAAACCAGAGGAAATTCTTAAAATTTTCCCCAACAGCTTTTATGAAAATAGATTTTTTACTGTTGGAGTAAAAACTGGTTCTGAAGACCCCTCTCTAAGCGTAATTGAAATAACAACTTTTAGAATTGAAGGAAAATATTCTGATTATCGACATCCTGATAAAGTTAAATTTGCTGAAAAGTTAGAAGATGATTTAAAAAGAAGAGATTTCACAATCAATGCCTTAGCTTTAGATATTAAAGGAAATATTATTGATATTTTTGATGGTTTGAAAGATTTAAAAAATAAAACAATTCGTGCAGTTGGAAATCCT
>CALIVE010000008.1 GCA_938048445.1 Minisyncoccota bacterium
GGTACTACAGCCCGGTTATCCCAAAATTCTTATCAAAAAGTTTTTGATATCGAAACGGGAAAGATTTATATAGGTAATACATTGCAAGAAATTTTAGAAAGACTTTTTAAACTTAATTTATGATAAGCCAAGTTTTTGCTCAAACAATATTCAAAGGTGAAGCAGGATGCATCCAGCAAGAAGGAATTAATTATTTTCTTTGTAAAGCTATAGGAATATTAAATATTTTTTATTGGATAGGGCTTGTTGGAGGAATGGCTCTTTTGATGATTTCAGGCGCTAAATATATGATAAATCCCGGGAAAAATATAAAGGAAGAAATGCCGTATATTATTTTAGGTATTGCCTTAATAATTGCTTCTTTCTCAATTCAAGTTATTATCTTCTCTCTGCTTAAGTGATGTATTTCCCATTTTTGAATAAAATTGTAGAAATTCTCAACAATATTTTGTATTTTCTGATTAAAATTGCCCTTCTTCTTGCAACTTTTTTTATAATTTATTTAGGAATAAAAACTTATTCTTTGACAAAAAATTTTAAAGATATTAAAACAGCAATAATTTATATAATATTAGGAATAATTTTAATAGGTTTAATTTTTTTAAATAAAGAAATCATCTTAAAAACAATTGAATATTTTGTACCTTCTTTTAAATAGATGGATGAAATAGTTAAAGTTTTATTAAAAATAATAAAGTTTATGCAAGTTATAATAGTTTTAGCTTCAGTTGCCTCTTTTATTTATTTAGGAATTTTAACCTATTCGAAAAAATTTGATAAAGTAAAAGAATACTTGCCATGGATTCTACTTGGCTTAATAATTCTTCTGGCAAGTTATTCCATACCAGTTATAATTCTTTCTTTTCTTGAGATAAAAACAATTCCTTAACTTCCATGATTTATCTTGATTTTGCAGCAACAACTCCTGTAAGAAAGGAAGTTTTTGATAAGATGGTTAAATATTTTTTTAATGAATTTGGAAATCCCTCAAGTTTACATAAAAAAGGACAAGAAGCATTAAAGGCTATTGATTTAGCAAGAAATAGGATTAAAGAATTAATTTTCGCTGATTATTTTCGAGAAATAATTTTTACTTCATCAGCTACTGAAAGTAACAATTTAGCAATTAAAGGATTAGTATTTTATTATTATTTTCGGCTAAAATTAAAACCCCATATAATCTCTTCGACAATTGAGCACCCATCAATTCTTGAAGTTTTAAATGATTTAAAAAAACTTGATTTAATAGATTATGACTTAGTTAAACCTCAAAAAAACGGACTAATTGATATTGATGAGATTAAAAAATTTATTAGAGAAAATACTGTTTTATTAACTATCCATTATGTAAATAGTGAGCTTGGAACAATTCAAAAAATAAGAGAAATGGCTGAAGTTTTAGAAGAGATAAATAGAAATAGAGATATTAAAATAATTTTTCATACTGATGCAGCTCAGGCACCACTTACCGAAGATATTTCAGTGAAAAATTTAAAAGTTGATATGATGACTTTATCTTCCCATAAAATCTATGGTCCTAAAGGTATTGCCTGCCTCTATAAAAAAAATAATATTATTTTAGAAAGAATTTTATCAGGTTCAGAACAGGAATTTGAATTAAGGCCTTCAACAGAAAATGTGCCTTTGATTGTTGGTTTTGCTGAAGCTTTAGAGTTAGCTACAAAAGAAAGAGAGGAAGTAAAAAAATATTTAAAAGAAATTAGAGATTATTTTATTGAAAGATTAAAAAAAGAAAAAATAAAATTTGAGATTAATGGAGATATCAATTTTGCAATCCCTAAGATTTTAAATATCTATTTCCCATCAAGAAATTCTCAAGAAATTTTAATCTATTTAGACGAAAAAGATATAATGGTTTCAGCAGGTATGGCTTGTAAAGCAAGAGCTATGACTCCAAGCTATATTATTGAAGAGATTTATCCTAATTCTGATAGAGCTCAAAAAAGTATAAGATTTTCTTTTGGTAAAGAAACTAAAAAAGAAGAATTGGATTATGTAGTCAAAGTTTTAAAAGAATTCTTATCTTAAGTAGTCAACTATTTTGTGTAAATTCAATCTTTTATCTCCTGTTATCAAGATTAAATCTCCAGGAATTAAAAGGTTTTCTAAAAAATGTAAAAGTTCATGAGCTTGATTAGGGTAAAAATATTTTGTTTTATTCTCATCAAACCCATAACTTATTGCTGAATCAATACTATATTTAGACCTTATTCCAAAAGTTATTATAAAATCAGCAACCTTAGACAAAATTTCTCCTATTTCAAAATGAAAATCTAATGCATATTTTCCAGCATCAAGACAATCTCCTAATAAAACTATCTTTCTTTTTGCAGGGATTTTTTCAAAAGTGTCAATTGCTTGCCAAAAGGAAGATTGGGATAAATGTAGAGAATCATCTAAAATATAAAATCCCTTCTTAGTTTTTATTAAGTTTAATCTATGGGGTAATCCAGTAATCTTTTCTAAAAAATTTCCAATCTCTTCTAAATCAAAACCAAAATTGAAAAGAAAAGCTGTTGAAGCTAAACAAGAATAAATTATTCCTTTACCAAATAAATTCCTTAAAAATATTCTTTTTTTACCAAATTGGCTAATTATTTGAAAAGAAGTTCCACAGATTGCTGGAGTTGTCTCTAAATTACAAATTAAATCTATATCAACTCCTCTAAAATCAGAATCTTCAGAAAAACCAAAGTAAACCTTATTTGTTTCTAAATCCTCAACAACCTCTATGCAACTTATATCATCATTGTTGACAAAGATATAACCATTGACTGAGATATTTTTTGCTAAATTTTTTATTCTTCTTTTAAGATTTTCTGGACCCGCAAAAACTTCAGAAAAAGCAGGAATTTTTCCAATAGAAGTAATTATTAAGTAATCAATTTTTAAATCTTTAACCCAATAATCTACAAGCTTTTTGTCTTCAAAACCAAATTCTAAAATTAATAATTCAGGATAATCTTTTTTAAAAAATATTAGTTTCAAAGCTTTTAAAAAATTTAAAAAAGGTTTAGATTCTTTCTCTAAAATAAAAGTTAAGGGAATTGCTTTTTTATGATCCCGATGATAGCTTGTTGCGAAAATTTTTATCTTATTTTCTAAAAACGATTTTATTATACTAATTGTGCTTGTTTTTCCTGCTGTTCCAGAAACAACCAAAATTTTTGGTCGATATTTTTTGTAAATAATTTTTGCTAAAAAATTAAGCATCCTTTTAAAAAATTTTAACAAAACTTTTATCCACAACTTATATTTGAAATATTAAAATTTTGATTATAATTTAAATAATGAAAAAAATAATTATTTTACTAATTTTTTTACCTATTATCTTTGGATTATTTATTATTTATAAAAATTACAAAATTGTAAAAGCTCAATCTTTAATAGGGATAGAAATTTATGCTTTAAATATACCTTCTTCTCAAGATCTTGGGATCAAACTTGAAAGGGCTACCAATAATGACCCTTATGCTATCTATAAAACTCATCCTTTTTCTACTGTAGCCAGCGGAACTCCATTTAGAATGATTCTTAAAAATACAAGAAATGAGGAGTTTGATTTCAAAATAACTTCAGGTAATTATACTTTTGCAACATCAACAAAGTGTGAAAATTTAGGAGGATACACCTCATCTAGTAATTGCATAATCGAAGGATTGTTTAATAATCCCTCAGGTAATTATTCATTTGTAACTTTTATATACAGAAAAGGAGGAGTTTCAGCTTCGACTTCTATTTTCATAGTTGATCCTATTTATGGAGGTAGAAATACCAGAATACCCAATAGGCAAGATCAATTTCTTTTAGAACCTAGAGACACAACAACTGAGCCAACATCAACAATTACTTATACTATTTATAATAATAAGGCTTATTGTACTTCGAGTTTAGTAAGCTCAGCAAGAAGTGAAATAACTCCAGCTACTTCAGGTTTTGGAGGATTTAACGTAGATAGTGGTGGATTTGGTAACGGTTTTGTTACTAGGGATTTAACCCTAAAAGGAGTAAGTCGTGGGAACTATTCATTATCACTAAAATCTAATAATAATCAAGTTTCTTTATTATCAACTATTCGAGTTTCTTTAGGTGATGGCGTATCACCTCCTTTACCTCCTTCACCCCCTTCACCTTCTCCACCTTCTCAAGCTCACTGCCCACCCGGTTCTCAAGCTTATAATCCAAGTACTAATATTTGTTATCGCTGTTTCTTTGGTTATTGTCAGTATTGGAACCCAAGTGAACAAAGATGGGTAACTACATCAAATAGTGCTTGTGAAGGTGTAGGTTTACGCTGTCGTGCCGGCGGAGTTAGAGAATGATGTTTTATAATTCTTTTTATGAAGATTTTGGGAATTGAAACAACTTGTGATGAGA
>CALIVE010000009.1 GCA_938048445.1 Minisyncoccota bacterium
AGGTGGTTAAAGTCTTGATTTTTGCATATTCTTTTGCTATAATATTAAAAGATGGGTTAAAAGCCCATTTTAAATTTTAATTAAAGGTCGTAATTAATTTATATTTTAAAAAATGGCAAGGGAAGAAATTTTGTTCTTTGACGGCGAGGAAGAGCAAGAAAAAGGAACAGCTAATGTTGAAACTCAGGAACCTCAAGAAGATGAAGGAGAGTCTTCCTCGTCGTAAAACAGCCCAAGGCCATTAAAAATAAATTGAAATAAGGCCTTGGGCTGTTTTTAATTTTTTAAAAAATTTGGTACTTGTAATTTTAAAGTTAATATGTTAAAATAAAATTTCTTTTAAGTGATAAAGAATTTTTAGTAATGGTCGATAATTAAGAAAATCGATAAATGAGTGAGAAATTAGAAGAAATCAAAAACAGACTTCGAAAGTTGTTCTCTCTCTGGATTGATGAAGCTAAAGTAAATCAATTGGATATAAGTGCTAAAATCGATGAGAGAGGTGTTTTGGTTGAAATCAATGGTCCTCAAGAAGTTCTTGCTTTGGTAATCGGAAGAAAAGGTCAAACTGTAAATGCTGTTAGGCAGATATTGAAAAGCATCGGTGGAGCAATTGGAGCAGCAATTTCTTTGAAAGTTCAAACAAGAAGCTCAAAATAAAAACTTACTTTAAGAGATTTTTGATATCCTTTAAAGAAGGAAAATATTTTTTTGGTTGAAAATAGATTTTCCAAGATTTTTTATTTTTCTCAATAAAAAGTATTATTATATTTCTTGAAGAAAATTTTTCTGCTTCTTTCCAAAACTTCTCTTTGCTTTTATTTGAAACAGGTGCACCTTTAATTTGCCAAAAAATAAACTTTCTTTTATCTTTAATAAAAGTTAATCCATCAAATAAGCCCCAAAAATCTTTTTTGAGATTTATAATTCTCGGCTTAATCTCTGTTTCTGCCTTTGGAAATATTTTTTTTAATTCTTGAGCAAAAAATTTTTCTAATCTTTTACCTTTTCCACTCCTATTTTTTATTTTTTTCATCCCTAAAATTAATTTTAATAGATCACCCAAATTATTATCAAATAATTTACCCGAATATCTACCGAATAAAATTTATCCGTGATAATCTGTGTAGAGATCCGTGATAATCTGTGTAGAGATCCGCGTTAATCCGCGGCTTATCCGTGTTAATCCGCGTAAAAATCCGCGTTAATCCGCGGTTTACCCGAATTATTATCGAATGAATTACCCGAATAATTACCAAATGGATTACCCAAATTTTGACCGAATATACTACCCGAATGAGGACTGAATAAAAATACAACTTCGTGTAAATCAGTGTAGAAATCCGCCGTTTACTGCAGAAAAAATGAATGACTCACGATGCCGTCTAATTAAATAGATCAGGTATAATGTATGATATAATTAAATCTAATTCATTGTTGATATCCAAATGATACAATGAAAATAATCTCTCAGAAAGATAAGTTTATTTTCATTCTCTCTTTCTTTATCTTTTTATTCCCTCTTCCTTCCTTTTCCCAACCCTTAGAATACAAAGGAAAAATAGCAACCTACCCTATTATTATAGAACCCCTTATCCTTCACCAAGATAATCAAACAATAGAAGGAAGATATAAATATGAAAAAATAGGAAAATACCTAACCTTAAAAGGAAAAATAAACCTAAAAAACAATACTCTCTACTTAGATGAATATGATGAAAATAACAACAAAACAGGCAGATTTATAGGAATCTACAACAAAAAATCAAACACCATCAAACTAACCTATTGGTATGACAAATCAAGAAAAAAGAAACTAAAAGTCTTCCTTCCTCCTATAAGATTAATAACAAAAAAACCTACAACAACTCCTACTTCACAATCTAAGCTGTTATATGTTATTCCTGAAGAGTATAAGGATTATGGAATTGAAGAAATACAATTCTCTCCAAATTTAGAAAGAGTAGCTATTATTTTTAGAACACCAGATAATAAATATTTTGCAGTTGTTGATGGTAAAGAGGGAAAGAGATATGATGAAATATCAAAATATTCTTTCCATTTCTCTCCAAACGGTCAACATTTTGCTTATGTCGCTAAAAAAGAAGGAGAGAGATTTGTAGTATTGGATGGCAAAGAAGGGGAAAAATATGATGAAATTTGGAATCTCGTTTTCTCCCCTAACAGCCAACACCTTGCTTACATAGCTATTAAAGACCACGAATGGTTTATAGTTTTAGATGGTAAAGAAGGAGAAAAATATGATTTAATATGGCAACTTACCTTCTCCCCAGACAGTCAACATCTCGCTTATACAGCTAAAAAAGACAATAAGTGGTTTGTAGTATTAGATGGTAAAGAAGGAAAAAAATACGATTGGGTACGGGATCTAACTTTCTCTCCAAATAGCCAACATTTTGCTTATACAGCTGTTATGGAAGACAAATGGTTTGTAGTTTTAGATGGTAAAGAAGGAGAAAAGTATGACGAAATACAATCATATTCTCTTACTTTCTCACCAGACAGCAAGCATTTTGCTTATGTAGCTGAAAAAGAAGGAAAGAAATTTGTGGTATTAGATGGCGAAGCAAAAGAAGAATATGATTTTATAGGGGATCTTACCTTCTCCCCAAACAGCCAACGCTTCGCTTACGTAGCTTTTAAAGATTATAAAAATGATTATAAACATTTTGTAGTATTGGATGGTATGGAGGGGAAAAAATATGACTGGATACGACAACTAACTTTTTCACCAAATAGCAAACACCTTGCTTATATAGCTGGAGAAGATAATAAAGTATTTGTAGTCTTAAATGGTAAAGAAGGAGAAAAATATGATGGTATTTCTAATCTTACCATCACGCCCGATAGTAAATATCTTATTTATGGGGCTGTAAAAGGAAGAGAATTCTGGAGAATTGTTGAAAAATTAGAGTAAATTAGTCGGGGCGCCGGGAATCGAACCCGGGACCTCTGGCCCCCCATGCCAGCGCACTACCACTGTGCTACACCCCGATTTTTAAATTTTAAATCATTTTTTAAAGAAAATTAAAAAAATAAGAGTTAAAATTATGC
>CALIVE010000010.1 GCA_938048445.1 Minisyncoccota bacterium
CTGTGGCAAAGGTAAAAAATTGAAATTAAAAATAAGGAAAATCCTAATAAATAAGTCTTATTAACAACCCAGAAATTTGTAGAAATTGGTAAAAGAAAAAGAGGAAAAATAAAAATTAACCCAAAAAGAAATGCCTTAGCAAAATTATAGAAAAAGTTTTGATTGATAATGCTAAATAGACTGATTCTCATTTTAATAATTATACATTAATTGTTCGACGATAAAATGGGGATTTTCCTTATGAAAGCTATGGTTTCCATTTTTATAAATTACTAATTTTGAATTTGGGATTAAATTATTGATTAATTTCCCGTATTTTAAGGGAGTAATCCTATCTTTTCCGCCCCAAATTATTAATGTTTTAACTTTGATATGTGGCAAAATTTCTGTTAAATCTTCCTGAATAATATTTTGCATTGTTCTTTTCATTACATCAGAGAATTTAAGATAGTAAGTGGAACCTGAAAAAATTTTATAGAAAACTTTTTGGAAAAACGGACAGATTTTAAACAAAATTTTTCCAATATTTTTGAATTTAGAGAATAATTTAAATTTTAAGCTTTGTTTTCTAATGCAGGCTGGATTATATAAAATTAAAAATCTGACTTTCTCTGGATATAAATAAGCAAACTTACAAGCTATTTGACCACCAAAGGAATGACCCATTAAATAAAAACTTTCTAAATTATTTTTTTCAACATAATCTTTTACATAATTTACATAATCATCTAAACTTAAGGGTTTTGAAGGTTCAGGATTTTGACTAAATCCCGGTAAAACAACAAAATAGACTTCAAATTTTTTCTTTAGCTCTTCAATAAGCTCTTTGTAAAATTCTTCTATATTTTTATCTTTTTCGACAATATACTTGTTAATCCATCCATGTAAAAAAACTAACTTTTCCATTTATCAATTATAAAATTTCAAATTCATAAACAAAAATACTTTATTAAATGGGTAAAGAATATAATTTTTAATAAGATGAAATTAGAAGACTTAGAAATACCTTTAGAAAATTTTAAAGGCATTGGCCCTAAGACAGCTTTAAAGTTCCAAAAATATGGTATTAATACGATTAAGGATTTATTATATTTTTTTCCTTATCGTTATGATGATTTAAGAGAAGTAAGAAAAATTAAAGAGGCGCCTATTAATGAAAATTCTGTTATCGTTGGTAGAATTAAAAATATCAAACTTTTCTCAACTCCTAAAAAAAGAATGGTCATTGTTCAAGGAATTGTTGAAGATGAAACTGGAGCACTAAAAGTTATTTGGTATAACCAAGCTTACATAGCTAAAATTTTAAGTGGTGGTCCAAGGGTAATGCTTTACGGAAAAATTGTCAAAGACAAATATGGTTTATATCTTTCTAACCCTGATTTTAAGATTCTAAAAGAAAGAGAAAAAATTAAGGGAGAAATAATTCCTGTTTATCGAGAAATTAGCGATATTCCTTCAAGCTTTACAAGAAGATTGATAGCAGAAATTATTAAAAAATTTCCTTTTCAAAGATTACAAGATCCTTTACCAGAGATAGTTAAAATTAAGGCAAATATCCCTGAATTAGCTAAAGCTTTAATAAATATCCATAAACCTACAACTTTAGAAGAAGTTAGAGAAAGTAAAAGAAGGTTTTTATTCGAAGAAATATTTTACGTCCAATTAAAAATTAATCAAGAAAAAGTCCTATTAAAGTTAGAAAAATCACCAACAATTCGATATGATCCTCAATTGATTGAAGATTTTTTAAATAAGATTAATATAACTCTAACAAAATCTCAAAAGGAAGTCTTTGATGAAGTTGTTAAAGATCTGCAGAAACCCTATCCAATGAATAGACTTATTCAAGGAGAGACAGGCTCAGGAAAAACTTTAATTGCTGAATTGACAGCTCTTTTAGTAATGAAAGCTGGTTATCTTGTAATTTTTATGGCACCAACAGAGATTTTAGCTAATCAACATTTTCAAAGATTTTTAAAAGATTTTGCCCATTATGATTTAGGAGTAGGTCTTTTAATAAAAAATTCAGGTTATTTTGGTCTGCATGGTTTTCGTAGTTATAAATCAAAAGATGATATCTTAAGATTAGTTTTAAATAAAAAAATAAATATTTTGATAGGAACCCATGCCTTAATTGAAGCTAAAATTCCTTATCCAGATGTTGGCTTGGTAATTATTGATGAACAACAAAGATTTGGAGTGAATCAAAGGAAAAAATTACTGGAAAAATCATCGCAAACTTATTTACCTCATTTTCTTTCAATGACAGCAACACCTATTCCTCGAACTTTATATTTAGCATTCTATGGAGATTTAGATTTATCTATCTTGAAAGAAAAACCTCCGGGAAGAAAAGATGTTAAAACATTTGTTGTTGATAAGGAAAATATTAATGAAGTTTGGAGTTTTGTTAAAAAAGAATTAGAAAAAGGTCATCAAGTTTTTGTTATTTGTCCAAGAATTGAAAAAAAAGAAGAAAGCAAATATGAAGTGAGAACAGTTAAAGAAGAATATGTAAAGATACAGAAATTGTTTCCTGATTTTAAAGTTGGAATGCTTCATGGAAGGATGAAATCTAATGAAAAAGAAATGATTATGAAAAAGATGGAAAATGGAGAAATTCAAATTTTAGTTTGTTCTTCAGTAGTTGAAGTAGGTATCGATTTTCCTTTAGCAACTGTTATTGTTATCGAAGGAGCTGAAAGGTTTGGTTTAGCTCAATTACATCAATTAAGAGGAAGGGTTGGAAGGTCTATTCATGAAAGTTATTGTTTCCTTATCCCTGAAATTTATACTCCTCTTTCATATAAAAGATTGAAAATTCTTGAAGAGTCTTATGATGCATTTTATATTGCTGAAAAAGATTTAGAATTAAGAGGTCCTGGAGAACTTTTGGGTGAAAGACAATCGGGAATTCCAGACTTAGCTATGGAGGCTTTAAGTAATATCGAAATTGTTAATTTAGCTCAAAAATTAGCCCAAGAATTTATTTCTCAAAATCCAAAATTAGAAGGCTATCCTCTTTTAAGACAAGAATTAGAAAAACGAAAGGATTTTGTTTTAAGTTAAAATTTTATTGAGATGCTCTTTAATTCTAATCAGGATTTAATTAACTACCTTATAAGAACAGGAGTTTTAAAAACCGAAAGCATTATTAATTCATTTTTAAATATTGATAGAAAAAATTTTGTAAGACCTGAACATCTCTTTGAAGCTTATGGAGATTATCCCTCGCCGATTGGTGAAGGGCAAACAATTTCCCAACCTTGGACAGTCGCCTTTATGTTAGAACTACTTCAACCCCAAAAAGGTCAAAAGATTTTAGATGTTGGTTTTGGTTCAGGATGGACAACAGCTTTATTAGCTTATATTGTTGGTGAAAAAGGTAAGGTTTATGGAATTGAAATATTGCCAAGTATTTTTGAATTCGGGAAAAATAATATTTCTAAATATAACTTTATTCAAAAGGGAATTGTTGAGTTAAAATTAGGAGACGGGTCTAAGGGATGGAAGGAATATTCTCCCTTTGATAGAATTTTAGTTAGTGCTTCAGCTAAAGAAATTCCTCAGAAACTTATTGATCAATTAGCAAATAATGGTATTTTAGTCATCCCCGATCAAGCAGGAATTTGGAAAATTGAAAAAACAGATGAAAAAATTGAAAAACAGTATTTTCCTGGATTTGCCTTTGTACCTTTAGTTGAAGAATAATTAGAATTTTAATTTCTTTCTTAGGCTTTTCTTTATGCTTTTAATTTTCTTTTCTTTAATTCTTTTTTCTTCGCTTTCAAAGGGCTCAGTAGAAGTTTGAATTCTTGGCTTCGGAAAAAGTTTATCTATTAAATTTTTAACTTTTTCCATTAACCTTTCTATTGCAATTTGTTTATTTTTGATTTGACTTCTTTCATCCTCTGAAATTGCTTCAATAAATTTATTTTCTTTTAAAGCAAGCTTTTGATTCACTGTTAAAGGTAATTCGAAATCTTTTTCTAAAATCTCAATTAATTTATTAATAGAAATTTTCGCCCTTACTTTTGATTTTGTAGTATGAAGATATTGTCCTCCATGCTTTGAAGCAGTCATAAATTCAAATTCTATATTTTTTTTAATCAAATTTTCTAACTTTTTGCTTTTGAGAATCGTCTCGACTTTGTTTCTTATTTGTTCTTTTTCAAAATAATCTAAAGCCATTTTGTTTATTTGCTATTAATTAAGACCATTTATAATTATAATAATGATAACAAAAAAACAATTAGAATATTTAGCTGAATTAGCTAAGATTGAACTTGATGAAAAAGAGGTTGATAAACTTTTGAAAGATATCCAAAAAATTTTAGACTATGTTAATGAAATCCAAAATTTAGATTTAAATGAATTTGAGCCAATGATAGGCGGAGCAATTCAATCTTTATTTTTAAGAGAAGATACTAAAAAAGTTTCTAATGAAATTCGCCAAAAAATAATTGAACAATTTCCAGAAAAACTTAAAAATTACCTAAAGGTTCCAAGGATTATCAAAAAGTAATTTTTTAGATTTTAAGGTATTTTTGAATTGCTAAAGATGTTGATATTGTTGTAATAATAAAAAGGAAAGTTAAAATTGCAAAATTTATATTCCAAAAATTAACAAAATAAAAAGTATTAGGATTAATTGTGATTAAGATATTTTTCCAAAAGTCTTTTGTTTTAATTAGAAAGAAAACAAAAACACCTTCAGCAATTAAAAAACCTAAAAATCCGCAGATATATTGGAAGATAATAAAAGGTAACCTAATAAAATAGTTGGGTGCTCCAATCAACCGAAAAATTTCAATTTCATCTTTCTGAGAATAAATTGTCAACAAAGTTGAGTTAAATATTATTAATGAGGTAAAGATACAAATTAATATTACAAATAAAGTTAAACCTAATTGAATTTGATTAGAAATTCTAACAAATCTATTGATAACTTCTTTATTTTCACTGTAGGTTAAAAAATCAATTATTGCTCGATAGGGAGAATTTTCTAAATATTTTGAAATGTCTTCATAAACCTTAATATCATTTGCTCTGACAATTAAATAATCGACAAAGGGATTAATTTTCAATTCATTAAGAGCTTTAATTATTGTTGGATTCGCAATAAATTTTCTTTGGAATTCTTCAAAAGCCCTTTCCTTTGTTACAAATATTACTTTATCTACCCCGTTAAAATTTCCTAAAATTGAAGCTAACCTATCGATATCTTCCCTTTGGACATTTTCTTTAAAATAAACAGTAAAATCTAATTTTGATTTAACATAATCTATCCCTTCATTAATTACATAAAAAATTAGAATAAAAAATAAAAGGAATAAAGTTGTTAAAAAAGTTATGAAAGTATTAACTAAACTTATTAATGGCTTAGTTTTAAATAATTCAAAACCTTCTTTAAAAATTCTCAAAATTATCATTTTCAAACTAAAGTATATTTACCTGGATTTTCGTCTCTTATTATTCGACCTTGATGAAGAGTTATTACTCTTTTATTTAAATAATTAACTATATCTTTTTGATGGGTAGCTAAAATAATAGTAACACCTTGATTATTAATATTTTTAAAAAGTTCAACAATTTCCATTGCCGAGATAGGATCTAAATTTCCAGTTGGCTCATCAGCAAGCAAAATTTCTGGGTTAGCTGAAAGAGCTCGAGCAATTACTAATTTTTGTTTTTCCCCTCCGGAAAGATATTTGCATGGAACCTTACGATGGCTCCAAAGATCTATTAACCTTAAAAGCTCTTCAGCTTTTTTATAAATTTCTTTATTTGAATAACCTAAAATTTCCATTGGTATTTTTAAATTATCATAGACAGTTCTATCTAATAACAATTTAAACTCT
>CALIVE010000011.1 GCA_938048445.1 Minisyncoccota bacterium
AATACCTATTGAAGAGAGAGATGAAAATGAAATTAAAAAAATAAATGGGAGATATATAACCCCAGAAAAAGCAAAAGTTTTTAATCCTGCATTTGATATTACACCGAACTATTTAATTACTGGATTTATAACTGAAAAAGGAATTTTAAAACCTGATGAAATAAAAAATTTGGGCGGTTAGCTCAGTGGTTAGAGCGCTTCCTTCACAAGGAAGAGACCACAGGTTCAAATCCTGTACCGCCCAATTTTTTGTATTTCTTTTAAAATGAAAAGTAATTTGAATGAAAAGTTTCTAATCCTTCAGGCGAAAAAAGGTGATAAAGAAGCATTTTCTCAACTGATAAAACAAGTAGAAAAAAGATTATTTAATGTCGCTTATATCATTAATCCTGAAGATGCTGAAGATATAGTCCAAGATACATTTTTACAAGCATATTCAAGTATTAAAAAATTTAAAGGCAAATCTTCTTTTTACACCTGGATATACAGAATAATGATGAATTTAATATATAAAAAATATAAAAGGAAAAAGATAAATTTTAAAAAGTCAATAATAAAGAATGAAAATAATAAAGATGAGGAATTAAAAGAAAAATTAAGAATTGCATTGACGAAACTCCATCCTAAATTTAGTCAGATAATAACACTTTTTTATTTTGAAGATTATTCAATAAAAGAAATTTCTGAAATTTTAAATATTAAAGAAGGGACTGTGAAATCAAGGATATTCAAGGCAAAAAAATATCTTAAAAAATTTATTGAAAAAAATGAACCTTTTTAATAAAAAATGGAACTAAATATATAGAGAAAAAAATGAAAAATGATTTTGAAAAAATTGAAAAAGGTTTGAGGTTGCTTAAAGAAGAAGGTAGAAAAATGATGAGGGATATTAGTTTTTTTGATAAATTTTTGAATGCAACAGAGAAAGAAAAATTTGTTTTTATTTATTCTAAATGGAATTATTTCCTTGTTTATTTAACTATTGTTCTTGTTTTCTTGAATTTATTTTTCATCCATAAATTAAATTTGCATAAAGAAAATATGGTTGCTTTTAATTACAGAAATATAGAAAATCAGCCCTTAATTACAGAAAAAGAAAAAATTGAAATTAAATATATAAAAAAACAAAATTCAAATAAAGAGAAATTAGTTGAGAAAAATATAAGGGAAGAAAAATTAGAGGAATTTTCTCAACCTTTAAAATTAGAGGAGACAATAAAGTTTACAGAAGAGATAAATAAACTTTTAAGGTTGTTTACCATAAATCTAAATATAGAGGGTAATAATGGAGAAGGTTAAATTTTTATTTATTTTTTTAAAAATCGCTACAATTTGTTTTTCAGATGAGGTAATTGATAATTTTTTTAATCAACTTAAAAATTTGAAAGGGAAAGCACAGTTTTCAAGAATAGAGACAATAGAAAGTAAAATATATGGAGAACTCAATTTTTCAGAAAATACATTTAAAAATTTAAAAGAACCATTTTATAAAATTTTTCAAAAAGAACTTCCACAAAATCTTAAAATAAATGGTTACTTAAAAGGAAAGATTTCACCTGAATCTGAAAAACTGGAATTTTCACATTTATATCTTTATATTTTTTCCAATCTTGATAGTATAGTTTTTTCACAAGTTAAAGATGATATTGAAATTTTGATTCCTTCTATGGGAATTATTATGAGAGATAAAAAAGAAAATATAGAAAAATTTACAAAAATTTCATATCAAGAAAATATAAGTATTGAAACAGGTCCTTTATCTATTCATTTGCTTTCAAAATTTTTAGATTATCTTCTTGTCAATGAGCAATATATAAAGGAAAAAATAAAGTTTGAAAAAGAAATGCAAAGAGATAATTTTAAAATTTTTATTTATAGTTATCCTTTAGACCAAAATCTTTTAAATATTGAAATAATTGATAAATTTTTCACTTTTAGTCAAATTAGATTTATTAATAATAGAGAGAAAATTGAATTGATATTAACTTATTCTATACCTGATAAACAAGTCAATCTTTTGTCATTTTTACCCTCTTCAATAACTTTAAAAGGAGAAAAAGATAAAAATAAAATATTCTTAAATTTTTCAGAAATTAACTATAATAAACTTTTTTCAGAAAGCGATTTCAAAATAAAAGTGATGAATTTCCCTGAGATAATAACTTCAATTTATATGAAAATTTTTAAATAAATGGAGAAAAAAGGGTTCACTTTAATAGAATTACTTGTTACGATTGCAATTATAGGAATTTTATCAGCATTGGTTTTACCTGCTTTAGGTAAAGCAAAAAGTAAAGCAAGACAGATATCTTGTATGAATAATCTAAAACAATTATATCAAGGATTTTTAATATACGCAAATGACTATGATGGAAGAATCCCTCCAAGAGAAATAGGGTTAGCAGAAATTTTCCCTTTTTGTTATATAAACTGGACTAATTTTATAAGACCAATATTTGAAAGAAAATTAATTAATATAGATATCCTATCTTGGCCTATTTCACCATCTTTTTATTATTGCCCTGAAGGTAAAAAATATATTGAGAAATTCTCTGAGGAGTATTATGGTGGTGTATTTTTACCACATACAACTTATATAATTCATACAAATCCACCACCGGGTGACCCAGGAGTAAAAGGAAAACTTATAGATGGCCAATGGTCTGATGAGGAAGGAAATTTTGGTTCTTCCAATATATGGTTACTTGCAGATCCACCTTTAAGACAGAGTGGTTGGAATAATTACTTTCACTTAGATGGAATAAATATATTATATTTAGATGGACATGTTAAATGGAAAAAATGGAGGTGAGTAATGAAAAAGTTATTAATTTTGATTTTAGGTCTATTTTATTTTTATATATTTGCTCAGGAAGAAATACCAAAAGAATTTGACCTTAAATATATTTACAAAAAAGGAGATATATCTTCCTATAGATTAAAAATTGAAAATCTTGAAAAATTAAATATTTCAGGCAAATATAGTGAAAATAAAAGAAAAATCATAATAGATTTTGAAGAAGAAGTGTGTGAAGTGGATGAAAACAATAACGGTATTCTAAAATTAAAATTTATGGAAGGTAGTTTGAATAATATTAAAATTGATATTTCTAATAAAACAGCAACTTTAAAAAGAAATCCGAAAGGAAAGATACTTGAAAGTTTAGGACTTGAAGAAATTTCTTCTGAAATTGTAAAGATTATTCAAAAAAGTTTGTCTGAGTATATTTTAGGAATAGATAGAATACCATTAAGTATAGATTTTTCAAAATTTGATTCTAATACATTTAATATTTATGTGCAGTCATTTACTCCTGTTTTCCCAGAACAAAAAATTAAAATTGGAGAAAAATGGGAAAAACAAATAATGATACCTGTTTTTTTTACAAAAGGTAAACTTATTTATACTTTTGAAAAAATTGAAGAAAATAAAGCATATTTAATTCTTACTCTTGAGAAAGACCAGATAAAAGGGAATGGAAAACTTATTTTTGATATAGAAAAAGGAAAAATAATTGAGCAAAATTTTACAGTAAAAGGAGAGAATATAAAGACAAAAGTTGATTTAAGCCAGTATATACCACAATACAAACAATCTTTTGAAGTTTCGGGTAGTATAATCGTAAAAATTAATTTGAAAGAAATTTAAA
>CALIVE010000012.1 GCA_938048445.1 Minisyncoccota bacterium
TATAAGACTCCCAATATCTTTCTTTTAAAATCTCCCAATATTTCTTTTCTTCTTCTTCCTTTTTTTTCTTCGCTTGTTCTTCTTTCTCTTTTAAAAATTTCTGATGCTCTTCTGGAAAGCCTTTCATTTAAATATAAATTAAAAAATATTATATCCTATCACAAATAAATCAAAAGTTCTTTTTATTATAAATCCTTTTGAAAAAAATCCTTAGTTAAGCGAAGTTAAAGAAAAATTGAAAAATAGGAAATTAAAGGGAGAGGTAACTATTATTTTTAGGAAATAAATTTAATTCTTCAGTTAGATAAAATAGTTGACTTTCAGATTAAGGTATGCTATAATGAGATTAGTTAACTATATCAATGACGGTTGATATACTTTTATGCAATGCTGTCGAAATAAAAAATTTATTTTAGAGATAGAAAAATTTAGTAAAGTTTTGAAAGATATCGCTGAACCTAATAGATTAAAAATATTATGTTTATTGAAAGAAAGACCCCAATGTGTTTGCGATATTTGGCAGTGCTTAGGATTACCGCAAAATTTAGTTTCGCATCATTTGAAAATCCTTAAAAATCTTGGTTTGGTATCGTCAAAAAAGAGAGGTTTAAACAAAATTTATAAATTAAATAAAGAGGTCGTGAGAAAATATATTAAATCTTTAAATAAACTTTTATAAAAATGATTATTAAAATTTTAGGCACAGGTTGTCCTGGTTGCCAAAAATTAGAAGCTAATGCTAAAAAAGCTGTTGAAGAGATCGGTTTAAAAGATATCCAAATTATCCATATTTATGATTTAAATGAAATTATTAAAAGTGGAGTAACAATGTTACCAGTAATACTGTTTGATGATGAAATAAAAGCTGAAGGTTGGATTCCTGATGTGGAGGAAATCAAAAAATGGCTTCAGGAAATTAAAAATCAATGAAAAGAATTACCTTTGGCATTATTTTAATTATTCTGATTTTAGGAATTTTAGTAAGTTATGAATGGTATAATGCTATTCAAAAAACTCGCCTAATAGAGCAGGGTTTATATCCTAAAGAACCTTTTTCTATTAACCCACAAACTCCTTGGTGGCAGATTCCTTTTTTAACTCTTTTAAGCTATTTAACAAAAGCATGGTTTTGTTTAGGAATGGCTTTTTTAATTGCTGGTGCTGTACAAACTTTTATTCCTAAGGAGATAATCATCAAACATTTAGGACAAAGAAGTTTTAAAGCTTATTTTATTGCTGCCTTTGGAGGACCTTTACTTTCAGTATGTTCTTGTTCGATTATTCCTCTATTCGCAGCAATTAAAAAAAGAGGCGCAGGATTAGGACCGGCAATTACTTTTTTGTTAGCTACTCCAGCAATTAATCCTGCAGCAATTATTTTAACTTTCAGTTTACTTTCTTGGAAATTTGTAATCGGTAGAATGATTTTAGCATTTTCAGCAGCAATAATTACGGGAACACTTATGGAAGCAATTTGGACTACTGAAGAAGAAAGAGCTGGAAGTTTATCCCAATTAAAAATCGAATACAAAGAGAAACCTTTAAATTTGAAAAATGATTTAAAAGAATGGATGATTAATGTCTTTGATTTTGTAAAAAGAATTTTACCTTTAGTTTTATTGGGAATTTTTCTTATCGGAATTATTAAAATTTTTCTGACACCAGCAATAATTTCGAAATATTTAGGACAAGGTTTCTGGCAAATTGCTTTAGCTTCTATTATTGGAGTCATAATGTATACTCCAACTTTAGTTGAAATTCCGTTTGTTAGAGAACTTTTGATTTTAGGAATGGGAACAGGACCTGCTTTAGCATTTTTGTTAACTGGTCCTGCCTTAAGTTTACCATCACTACTTGGAGTATCACGTGTGATTAATTGGAAAATGGTTTTAAATTACGCTTTAATTATGTGGGGCTTAGGAATTGTTGGTGGATTAATTTTTGCTTATTTAGTTCCACAAATAACATTATTCTAATTAAAAATTATGAAAAATTATGAATAAATTTTATTGCACGCGTTGTAAAAATATTTTTGAAGCAGAGGGTATAAAAAAGGAATGGATAGACTCTCTTTATGGCCCTTGTTGGAAAATTGTTGCTAAATGTCCTCTTTGTAATTCTGAGTGTGATGAATATAGAGCAAGTGGCAGTAGTAAAAAAGAAAAAACTTTACCAAGTTGTGGATGTAGTTTATAAAATTAATAAGAATGGACAATCTTAAAAAGAGAGCATTTCAACTTATTATTCTTTTAGGAATCATTAGTTTATTAGGTGATATTATCTATGAAGGAAGTAGAAGTATTAATGGGCAATATTTAAATTTATTAGGTGTTAATGCTGTAAAAGTTGGTTTTATCATTGGTTTGGGTGAATTCTTAGGTTATTTTCTCCGTATAATTTCTGGCTATCTTTCTGATAAAACAAAAGCTTATTGGTTCTTTACAATTCTGGGCTACATTCTTTTATTTTCTGTCCCTCTGATTGGTTTAACTAATTTATGGCAAATAGTCGCCTTTTTAATTATTTTGGAAAGAATTGGTAAAGGAATTCGAACACCCGCTCGAGATACAATAGC
>CALIVE010000013.1 GCA_938048445.1 Minisyncoccota bacterium
ATAATTTGCCTGATTATTCATTACCAGAATCTATTGAAGAATTGAGAATGAGAGAACATTTTAGAGCAGAAATTTTACTTTTAACTTACTACTTAATTCTTCTAATTAAAAAGTTAGATATTGAGATTTTGAACGAATGCTTGAAAAAAGAAAACCAAGATTGGTTTTTAAAACAATTATCATACTTTTTAGCAGGTTCTCATCATTTACCTTCAACAACAATGAAAAATTTTCTTGAATTTTTAAACAATAAAGAAAACATTGCAAAGAAGAAAGGTTTTATAGATTATTTATCAATCAATAAAGCTAATGAGGGATTAATTACCTACCTTGAAAGATTTAGGGCTCACCTTTAATTTCTTTTTTAATTCTTTCGATTAAGTCAGTTGAAACAGGATCAATATTATTACTAATTGCATCATAATAACTTAAAAATAGTGCGAACAAAATATTTTTTAGAGCAATCGATAGTCTCTGATTTCCTTTAAAACTTATTGATTCGTAGGGAATTTTCTTTTCTTCTAAAATTTTTTTAAATATATCTATTCTTTTTAAATTTTTACTATGAGCTATATCATTTGCAATCAAAAATAATACGAAAGGTTTTAATTTTTTAATTTTGTTTTCATTTTCAAAAATTTCAATTTCATTATGACAAAGTTCTGGAAAAGAATTTATATTTATAAAATTTTTTGAATTTTCATTAAAACATGCTTTCCAAAAAGGAGCTAAAGAAAAAATTTCTTCAGTGGTATACAAAAAAATAGTCTTACTACCAATTTCTTCAAGCAATTTTTGGGCTTTATTTTCAATACTAAAAACATCTATTTCTTTTTTAATATCTTCAAAGTTTTCAGAAAAACCAAAAATTTTTAATAAGACTTTTAACATATAACCCACTCCAAGTCGAGGAGGGATATCATCATCAGGAATTTTTATATAAGGAATATTATTTACTTTTGCTAATTCTAAAATTTTCCCATTTTGAGAAATTACTAAAATATTTAGAGACCTTTCTCTTGCTTTTTCAAAAGCATCAACGGTTTCTTCGGTATTTCCAGAAAATGATATGCAAATTATTGTTCTTTCATTTAAATCTTTAATTTCTGGTAAGCCGTAATTTTTATGAATAATTAAATCAATATCAGGAAATATAAATTTAAGAATATCTCCAGCTAAGTGAGAGCCTCCCATTCCACAAATTACATATTTATTTAAGTTTTTAAAACTTTCATAATTTTCGATAATTGGTTCGAAATCAAATTGATTTAAAAAATTTCTAATTTCATCTATCATTTTTGTGGAAGTTTGTGACCTAATCTAATTCTTTCTTGTAATTTAACGATCTCCTCATTTTTCATTCTTTCATAAGCTTCTTTATTAAACATAAACTCTTCAACAATATGACTTGCATGTTCGCCACCCAAGAAATGAGGTGTTATCACATAATCACTTCCATTTTCATAAAGAGTTAAAGCATCTTCAATACTATAAGCTGTTGAAATAAATATGCCCTCTGGATTGGACTTTCTGTATTCTTGTAAAATCATTAAATTAGTTTGCAATTCAGGAATAGTTGATATGACTATTTTTACTTCAGAAAAGTTAATATTATTTAAAAACTCAAGCTCGCTTGCATCTCCATATAAGACATTAAAACCGCCCTTTTCTAACTTTTCGACTTTCTCTAAATTATAATCAACAACTAAAAAGTTTTTGTTCATTTTTTCTAAAATTTTTAAAAAGCTATAGCCAATTCGATCACAACCAAATAAGATAACTTCATACGGTTTTTGTGAAATTTGAATTATTTCTAAGAATTCTTTTCGTGGTAGGTATTTATTAAGTTTTTCATACAACTCTTCACCCTTAGAAAAAATATAAGTTGAACCTAAAAATGTTATCAAACCAACTAAGGCAGTAATTGGATATAAATCTCCAGGAATATGTCCGAGTTTAATACCTAAGCCAATAAGGATAAAAGAAAACTCACTGATTTGACCAGAAGTTAAACTTAAAAGAAATGCACTTTTTGTTGTGATTTTCAATTTGTTTACCAAAAGAAACATAATCAGAGGATTAGCTAAAATAACAAATAACGAAAGAAGCAATCCTTTAACCAAAATTTCATCTAAATGACTTAAAAAGACATAAAATCCTAAATAAACAAAGAATAAAATAAAGAAGAAATCTCTAACAGGTCTTAACTTTGAAGTAATTTCTGAACTTATTTTTAAGGAAGAAAGACTTATTCCAGCTATTAAGGCACCTATTTCTAAGCCTACGCCTAATTGTTTAAATATTGAAGAAATAATAAGAGCAAAAGAAATAGCGAAAATGAAAAGCAACTCTTGAGAACTGGCTAAAAAATTTTCAAATTTTGGCAAAAATTTATATGAAATTAAAGGAATTAATAAAATAAGAGATAGGGATAATAAGAACATTAAGGGTGATTGGGAAACACCATTAAAGCTGAAGAATGGAAGCATAAGAAAAATTAAGATTGTAATTAAATCCTGAACCAAAAGAAAGCCGACAGCTAATTTCCCATAGAATTTTTCTAAATCTCCTTTATCAGAAATTAATTTGACCATTAAAATTGTACTACTAAAAGAAAGGGCAATACCAAGATAGATTGATTCAATTAAATTAAAACCAATAAGAAGGGCGAATAAAATTCCAGCTAAGATTGTTGCAATCTCTTGAAGGGTTCCGATTATTAAGGAAAGTTTGCCAATTTCTCGAAATGTTTTTAATTTTAACTCAATACCTACAATAAAAAGCATAAAAGCAACACCAATTTCTGCCATTGTAGTAATAAAATCTTTTAGCTCAATATTAGCTATGAAAAAATTACTTATTAAAATTCCAGCAATTATATAAGCAATTACAAGTGGTTGATGAAATTTTTGGCATAAAATTGAAAGAATTAAAGTGATTAAAAAAATGAGAGATAATTGAGTAAACATTTTAATCTATTTTTTCATAAATTCTGTAAGTTGCATATCCCCAAGACATCTTTTTTTCACCTTCATCCAAAAGTTTAAAATTGTTACTTTTTAATTTCTTTGTAATTAGGATTATCCGGCTTCCATTTTTCAATTTTTTTAATTTTTCCTCTAACTTCTCCATTGTTGAATCTTCAAAGCAAGTTGCATGAGAAAAAATTATTGTTCCATCACTAATATCTTCTTCCAAAAAATTTCCTCTTCGAAACTCTATTTCTGGTAAATTTTTTTGAATTTTTTCTTTTAATTTTTTTAAAATTTGATTTGATACCTCCCACAAACTTTCTAAAATTTCATAACCAACTGCCTTTTTAATATCATAAGCAAGGCTTATAGCAATACAAGGTTTGCCAGTACCTGAACCTAAATCATAGAATATATCTTCTGGGCTCGGTTTTATTTTTTCTAAAAGTTCAATAAAAGAATCGAATTCTATCTCTCCATAAACAAATTCTTTACTTGTGATATTAAGTTTATTTCTTTCAGAAAGAGAAATGCTTATTCCATCAATTTCTCTGTATAATTCATTAAAAATTTCTTTAGCTTCAATTAAATTTTGCATTTGTCATATTAATTATATCTGATTATAATTTAAAAATGAACATAACTATCAAAACAACCAAAGAAAAGGAAATTATTGACATTACTGAAGAAATAGCGGGTTTAATTAAAAAACAGGAAAAAGGGAATGGTCTAATTTATCTCTTTACTTTACATACAACTTGTTCTTTAGCTATTGCTGATTTGGATCCAGGTTTTGAAAAAGATTATATCAATGCTTTTGAATCTATTAAACCTAAAACAACATTTATTCATCCACATAATCCTGAACATTTTCCTGATCATTTTTTATCTTCATTGGTTGGAAATTTTCTTTTACTTCCTTTTGAAAATAAAAAGCTTGTTTTAGGAACCTGGCAGAGAATAGTCTTAATTGAATTTAATGGGCCAAGAGAAAGAGAAATTTATGTAAGATTTTTAGAGTTAGATGAAAAATAGCATATTATATAAACATGGAATTCTAAGGTATATAATTGCCCTATTAATTCTAATTCTATTTTGTTTTATGCTTGTTTATTTACTGCTTAGTGAATTTTCTCAATCTCCACCACGACCTCCTTATTTAGAAGAAAAGACATTTAAAAAACAACTTAATTGGCAGGAATATTTGCCTTATTTAAAAAATTTAGTTTTAGAAAAATTCAAAGAGCTACCTGCGAATCTTAATGTATCTTTAGAAAAAATAATTGATATTGATGGCGATGGTATAAATGAGGCATTAGTAAATTTAAATTATGGAGGTGCAGCAACTGAAGATTATATATGGGTAAAACAGAAGGATAATAATATTGAAATTGTGAAATTCAAGGAAAAGGATGGAAGTATTAAGGAGAAAATTTTTATTCAAGGAGTTGGTGGAGGAGGAAGATATGGTTTTAATTTTGATTTTTTAGAAAATGAAAGAATAATCTTTCAAGCAAGCTTTTATGCTTATAATTCTTCTGAAGATTTTTGTAAAGTTGAAGCTTATGCTTATAATAACCTAACTAATCTTTTTGAATACAATGAAGAAAAATCAAAGATTTTAACTGAAAAATATTGTAAAAATCTATGCAATTC
>CALIVE010000014.1 GCA_938048445.1 Minisyncoccota bacterium
ACAAGCTGAAACAACAGGAAAAGCTCCTGAATATTTAGCAAGACCTGCATATATTTTTGTTAATTTACCTCCACTAATTTCTACACCTGTTACTTCTATATAAGGAAGGTCAGTTAAACCTAATTTCTGTCGCCAATAATCAGTATTAATAACTTCCTCAGCTGCATTTCTAATTAATTCAGACCAACTTCCATAAGCTTCCCTTACAGCTTCATCAACATTTATGTTTTGATTTATTATTCTTCCACCCGCAACTTGAAAGGTAGTAGTATTAAAATAATTATTCAAAAGCTCAACTGCTTTCTCTCTAACTTTTCCTCGAAAAGCTTCGCCATCTGGATTGTCTGGTATGCGTATTCCCTTTACAGTTTTAATTCCATACCTAAAAGGATTAAAATATTGGGTTTGAGCCTCGGCAAAATTAAATAAGATTATTCCCAAAATTATTAATGGAACAGAAAATTTTAAAAAAACTTTCATTTTTAATGGGTCAAACTAAATTCAATTGCTCTAACCAAAGAATAAGCTAAAATTGTAATAATTCCTCCAATCAATGCCCAAGTTACATAATTCCATCCCTCACGATCTCCTGGTTTTGTGTATAATTTAATTCCTCCATAAATTATAAAACCTATTGCCAAAAGTAAAGAAACTGTATAAATAATAGCTAAAATTTTCATCCCAAGCCACAAAAGGCACTGTCCGAACAAACCAGCAGGTATTCCTTTGCCTCTTAAGACTCCTAAAATATCAACACCAACACAACCTAATTTACCTGGAGTAAATTGAAGTTGTTGCGCATAAGCAAAGTTTATTAAAAATAATCCAATAATTCCAGTGGCTACTACATTTTCAATGAATTTAACTAAAGCCCAAGAAATTAATGCTAAAGCTAATCCTAAGGATCCCCAAATCAATCTTGATTTTACTTCTTCCGCTTTTTTAGGATCAGTAATTAATAAAATTCCTGCCCAAATAAACATTATTACTGCTAAAGCACCACTAAACCAAGTTAATAATTTTAAAATAACACCAAAAACTGAAAGGAGACAGGAAACAAAATCCGTGCAAACAATTGGAACAGGAAACAGTTTACGACTTAACAACCCCCACTCCGGATTAAACGGATAATTCATAAACCGAAAATAAATGCAAAATTATTTTGATTTTTAAAATTGAGCTTGTTGGACAAAATTACTTATAAATTGAACTATAGCCCAGGAGAGCAAAGCAATTACTAACCCTACAGCCCCAAAAATTAATCTATTTTTACCTTCATCAATTTTAGCTTGAATTATAACCTGAATTCCACCATAAATGATATAAAGAACAGCAAAGGCACCAGCCAAATACATTAATATTGTAAAAACCCATCTAAAAATAGTTAATAATACCTGAGTTACACCTCCTGATAAAATTGGAGAGGTTTCAGGTATTTGCTCGATAGGCCATCTCTCGCCAGCTTGACCAAACACAAAGAAAGGTAAAACTAATAATAAGAGGGTTATTGTTGCAATTAATTTATTCATTTTTATTTTTTTTAATTAATTTTTAATCCGACCTATTATGTAATATCTAACATTTTAACACAAAATTTTTAAAAGATTTAAAAAAGTGTGGATAACTTTTAGTATAATTTTTAAATGTTTTCAAAGGTTTATTCTGCTATTTTAGATGGTTTAGAAGGAAGAATTGTTGAAATTGAGGCAGGTCTAATACCTGGCTTAAGTTCATTTTCTATTGTTGGTCTTCCAGATAAAGCCATTCAAGAATCAAAAGAAAGAATTACTTTAGCTTTAAAAAGCATAAATGCTAAACCTCCTTTAAAATTCAATCGTAAAACAATAATTAATTTAGCTCCTGCGGATATTAAAAAAGAGGGAGCAATTTTAGATTTAGGAATAGCTCTAAGTTTTCTAATAGCTTCAAAACAGGTTAAAAATCTAAAAAAGAAAATCTTATTATTAGGAGAACTTTCCCTTGATGGAAGATTAAGAAAAATAAAAGGAGCCTTACCAATTGTTTTAAGCTTATACAAATACTTTGATGAAGTTTATTTACCATTAGAAAATTTACCAGAAATTAGATATTTAAAAGTTGATAATTTATATTTATTCGAATCTTTAAAGGAGGTTGTTGAACATTTAGAAGGAATCAAATTAAAAGAAAAATTTCAATATGAAGAATTTGATGAAAGTAATCTAAACTTTGAAGATTTAGAATTTATAAAAATTTCTGATTATCTTTTAAGAGCAATAATTATTGCAGCTGGAGGAAGGCATAATTTGATTTTGTATGGACCACCAGGAACAGGTAAAACTTTAATTGCTAAAAATATTGTTAATCTTTTACCGAATTTAACTTATGAAGAATCCTTAGAAGTTACAAGTATTTATAGTGCTGCTGGTAAATTAAAAGAAAATTTTATTGTAAGACCACCATTTAGAAATCCTCATCACTCTTCTTCACCAGTTTCAATTTTAGGTGGAGGCCAAACACCAAAACCAGGAGAAATTACTTTAGCCCATCGAGGAGTTTTATTTTTAGATGAAATGCCTGAATTTAGAAGAGATGTTCTTGAAGGTTTAAGAGAACCTCTGGAAAATGGAGAATTAACAATTGCTCGAAGTAATAAAACAATTAAATTCCCTGCAAAATTTATGTTAATTGGAGCTTATAATCCTTGCCCTTGTGGATTTTTTGGAGATCCTGAAAAAGAATGTTCTTGTACTATCAATGAAATTAAAAGGTATTTTAAAAAATTATCTGGTCCAATAATGGATAGGATTGATATGAGATTAAATGTTCCAAGAATTAAAGGTGAAGAAGTTTTTAAGATCGAAAAAAGAGACTTTCAAGAAATAAAAGAGCTAATTGCTGATTTAAAAAATAAACAATTTAAAAGACAAAATAAATTTAATAATGAATTGAATATTAAAGAAATTAAACAAGTTTGTAAGCTAAAATTTGAAGCCGAAAAATTGCTTGAAAAATCAATTGACTCCTTGAAATTATCGTTAAGAGCTGTTCACAAAATTATAAAAGTTGCAAGAACAATAGCTGATTTAGAAAACAAAGATTTAATTGAAAGCCAACATATTGCTGAAGCTTTACAATATCGTCTTATTGAAACTGCTGATTTATAATTAAGTTATGATTAAGTTGCATGAAAGTTCTTTATTAAGGAAGAATAAGAATAAAATAAAAGGCAAAAGGGTTTTAGTAAGAGTTGATTACAATGTTGAAATAAAAAATGGCAAAGTTTTAGATAGTTATCGAATAAAAGAAAGTTTAAAAACTATAAATTTTTTAAAGAAAAATGGAGCTAAACAGATAATTTTGATAACACATTTTGGTAGGCCACAAAATCGCGAGAAAAAATTTTCTACTCTTAATCTTTTACCAATCTTAAAAAGATTTATTAGGGATATAAATTATTTTGACTGGAAACCTGGTAAATTTTTACCGGATAAAAAAATTTTTCTTTTGGAAAATATAAGATTTTTTAAAGAAGAAGAAAAAGATGATTACAAATTTGCTCAAAAATTAAGTAAATTGGGTGATATTTTTATTAATGAGGCATTTTCTGTAAGTCATCGCAAACACGCTTCACTTCATCAAATTTCTAAGATTTTACCAACATATTTTGGATTTAATTTTGAAAAAGAAATAAAAAATCTAAATTTAGTTTTTGATTACTTTAAGAAAAATAAAAAGGTAGGAATTGTTATTGGAGGAATAAAATTTGAAACTAAAATTGAATTAATAAAAAATTTCCTCAAAAGAGCTGAAATAATAATCTTGGTTGGAGGATTAGCAAATACATTTTTAAAAGGAAAAGGATTTGAAATAGGTAATTCTTTATATGATAAAGAATATTTAAAGTTTGTAAAAGATATTCATACCCCAAAAATCTTATTACCATTTGATTTCCTTACCAATAAAAACCATAAATATTTAGGTGAGATTCAAAAAGATGAAACTATTTATGATATTGGCAAAGAAAGTATTGATATATTTTTAGAGGAATTAAAGAAAATGGATTTAGTTGTTTGGAATGGTCCCTTAGGTAAAATTGAAGAAAAAAAATTTAGAGAAGGGTCTCTTTACTTTGCTAAAGGTTTATTAAAAATGAAAAATAAAAAAATAGTCGGAGGAGGTGAGACTTTATTTATTGCTAATGAGATTTTAAAAAATGATAAAAATACATTTATTTCTACTGGTGGAGGTGCGATGCTTTATTATTTAGCTCATGAAAGTTTACCTATTTTTAAGAAATGATTGAGATATTAAGTTATCAATTTTTACAAAATGCAATTTTTTCAGTTATTATTTTAGGTGTAATTTTGCCAATTTTAGGAATATTTATTACTATTAAAAGAATAACTTTTATTGCTGATGCCTTTTCTCATACTGCTTTTTTAGGAGTAGCTTTAAGTTATCTTTTTGGATTTAACAGTCTTTTAATTACTTTTTTATGGCTTTTTTTATGCATCATCTTAATTTCTTGGGCTAAAAAAAGAGCTGATTTTACTTATGACCTTTTAATAATGTTAGTTTCAATTTTAGGTATTGCTGGTGGAATTTTGATTTTTTCCCTTCTTCCTTTATCAAAAAATCTTATTACCGGTTTCTTTTTTGGAAATATTCTTTTGATTTCCAAGGAAGACCTTTTGATTTCTCTTTTGCTCTTCATAATTTTTATTATTTTGTTTAAGCTTTATTGGAAAGAATTACTTCTGACTTTTATTAATGAAGATTTGGCTTATTCTGAAAATATCAAAGTTAATTTAATAAATTTTGCTTTCTTAGTTATTCTTTCTTTAAGTATTGTGATAAGTATAAAAATGTTGGGAGTGCTTTTGGTAAGTGCTTTAATGCTTATTCCTGTAGCTATATCCAAAATAATTTCTAATAGTTTTAAATCTTTACTGATAACTTCTATTTTTTGGTCAGAATTATTTTCGATTTCTGGCCTCTTAATTTCTTATTTTTTAGACCTTCCGCCTGGGCCAACAATTGCTGTTTTAGGAACTTTAATTTTAATAATAGTTTTGACAATGAAAAAATTTTTGGTAAAATAATTTTTAATGGATCAATACAAACAAATTACAAAAATTTTAGTTTGGATTGTAGTCATCAGCACTGGAGCTTATTTTATTCTTTTGCCAGTAAGTTTTACAAGACCAAATCCTGAAAGAGTTTCTCCACAAAAAATCAATTTACAAGCAAACCCTTATTCAATTTTTGGAACAAGCGTACCTGTTGAAGTTCAAGAAATAAATCCAAACATAACAGAAATAGGAACCAATGCAACTCCAACCTTAGAATTACCTAAACCTTTAATGCAACTCGGAGAATAGTTTTTCTGCAAATTCTAAAATATCAAAGCCAACAACCGAGAATGCATAAATTTCTAAAGAGCCAATATCAGAATTTATTTTCGAAATTTCACCTCTATCAACAATAAAACCTATTTTCAAAAAATCAGAATCACAAATTAAAAGATTGAAGTTATTGCTAATTTTACAATAAAGGTTTAATAATTCTGAAATATCGGTTAAATTTTTTTCTAAATCTTTAAAAAGAAATATCAATTCATAATCTTTAAAAGGAGTTAAATTAATAATAATTTTTATTTCATTTAATTTTTTAGCTAAACCTAATTTGGAATGAATTTCAAATAAATCCTCAAGGTAATCTGAATTAAATTGATTTTTATATTCTATAGTTCTTTTGAAAAGAAAATCTATTTTTGCAGGAAGAGTATCAAAGGCAAAAATTTGCAGGTGGGGATGTTCAATGCTTGCTCCAGCACGAAAACCATTATTCCAAATCAAAACATTACATTTTTTTTGTTTCTTTTTAAACCATAAGAGGGAAAGTTCTAATGCTTTTTCAATATCCTCTTTTGATAAATTTTCTTTATTATGTTCTTTAAAAATAATTAGAGAATGGTCTAAGGATATTTTTGCTAAATTTGAGGCTGAAATTGCTTTTTCATTTCCCAATCTGCCAAGATCATCAAAAGGTGTTTCCTCTAATGGATTGCAAAATGGGTCATAAAAATCTATTTTTTCTTCTTTTAATGGCTCTTTTCTTTTAGCTCTTTGAATATTAAAATGGGTTTCTTGATCCAATATTTTATTTTTAAAGATATAGATAGTTTGAAATTCCTTATCTTTGTAAGTTTCTTTTATCTTTTCTGGAAAAAATTGTTGAGCTTTTTCTATTTTAAACTCATAAATTCTATCAAATTTTACTTTATCTTCCTGCGAAAGAGAATTTATCAAATTAATTAATTTTTCCATCAAAAAATTATATAATATTGATGTGAGCAATCGAGAAAATTGAATTTTTAAAATAAAGAGCTAATGGGTTTTGTAAAAGGTTTTTGAAGATTTTGAAAAAGGAAGATATAATCTTTCTGCCTTTGACCTTGAGCAAACTTTCCAACTTTAGTTTAAATATTTAATACCTAAAAAATTGGTAAATAACCACAAACTCATTATTTAGTTGATTTTTATTCTCCATTCCGAATCCATTTAGATACATCTTAAGAATTCGAAGAATGGTATAAGAAATTTATCAAAGAGGAAGATAAAGAAATAGAGTAAAGAGAAATAGTCCTTTAGATAAAAGCAATTAAGCTACTACAAAATATATGATCTCTAAGAGTTATTATGGTAAAGTGATGGATGGATTATTTGAAAAGTAACTAATTTTTAAAAAGAAATAAAAAATC
>CALIVE010000015.1 GCA_938048445.1 Minisyncoccota bacterium
TTTGTACTGCTTATTATCCTTATGAAGTTATTGTTCGATTTTCTGATTTTAAAACTAATGAGTATGCTAATTTAATTGGTGGTGAACTTTATGAGCCAAAAGAAGAAAATCCGATGATTGGTTGGCGAGGAGCAAGTAGATATTATCATCCTAAGTTTAGAAAAGCTTTTGAACTTGAGGTTTTAGCAATGAAAAAAGTAAGAGAAGAATTTGGTTTAGATAATTTAGTGATGATGGTGCCATTTTGCCGAACTCCTGAAGAAGGAAGAAAAGTAATGGAAATTATTGAAAGTATAATGGGCAAAAAAGAGGAAAAAGGATATAAAGTTTATGTAATGGCAGAAATTCCTTCGAATGTTTTACAAGATGAAGAATTTTTAGAAATTTTTGATGGAATGTCAATTGGTTCTAATGATTTAACACAACTTACTTTAGGTATTGATCGAGATAATGAAATCTTACAAGGATTAGCAGATGAAAGAAATGAATCTGTTAAAAAATTAATTTCTCAAGTAATTAGAATTTGTAAGGCAAAAAATAAATATGTTGGTATTTGTGGTCAAGCTCCAAGTGATTTTCCGGAAATAGTGGAATTTTTAGTTAAAGAAGGAATTGAAAGTATAAGTGTTAATAGTGATGTTGTGATAAAAACAATTGAGATGGTTAAAAAATTTGAGGATGAAAATAGATAATATCAAAGTAAACAAAATTCTTGATTCGCGAGGAGAATGGACAATTGAAGTTGAAATCGAAAGCGAAGAGATAAAAGAAAAAGCCTCAATTCCTTCTGGAAAAAGCAAAGGAAAATATGAAGCAGTTTGTTTGGATTATGAGACAATAAAAAATTTTTTGCCAGAATTTTTAAAAGAAGTTAAAAATATAGATTTTCAATCTTCTCAAGAATTTGATCAATTTTTAATTGAAAGACCAGGGAAAAACAAAGAAAAATTAGGTGGAAATTTTACTTTAGGCTGTTCAATTGCTTTTGCACGGGTTTTAGCAAAAAAAGAAGGTTTGGAGTTGTTTGAATATTTGTCGAGAGTGTATGACATAACACAGAGTTTAGCAGACAAGACGCAGACTGCCGCAGACAACACGCAGACAACCGCAGACAAGATACAAAGGATGCAAGCGGGCGCAGACGAGACACAGGGCACTGAAAACGAGAATTGGGCAACAAATAGTATAAATCGATTGCCTTACCAAATTGGTCTGCGTCCAGTCTGCGAAAGTCTGCGTGATAATAGTCCGCGTTTTTGTCTCAATATAATCGGTGGAGGAGTTCATTCGCGTAATAATTTAGATTTTCAAGAATATTGGTTAGTTAGTAAAGAGGGATTTTCTGAAAAGTTAATTAATGAAATCTTAAATGTTATCAAAACTTTAGAACAAAAATTACCAAGGCCGTTGGGAAGAAATGATGAAGGAGCGTTTTGTACAAATTTTAGTGATAACTATGAACCATTTATTTATTTAAGTCAGTTTAAAGAAAGTTTTGAACTTGGTGCCGACATTGCTGCTAATCAAATTCAAAATTTAGTCAATTGGAAAAGAATTTATCAAAAATTAAAAACTTTAAATGTCGTTTATCTTGAAGACCCATTTAAGGAAGATGAATTTGAATATTTTGCGAACTTAAGAAAAGAAGGTTTTAAGCTGATTGGTGATGATTTAACTGTAACTAATGTTGAGAGATTAAAAATTGCTTTAGAGAAAAATTCTGTTGATGGAGTAATTGTTAAACCTAATCAAGTTGGGACAATTAAAGAAACTTTTGATTTTGTTAAATTGGCAAAAGAAAATAATTTATTTACAGTTTTTTCTCATCGAAGTGGAGAAACAAATGATAATTGGATTATTGATTTAGGAATTGCTTTTAGTGCTGGTTATTTTAAAATTGGTGTTCCAATCCAAGGAGAAAGAGTTTCAAAATGGAATAGATTAATTGAGATCTTCTCTAATGTGATATAATATAATATATATTCTTGAATCTTGTTTCTTGAATCTGAATTCTTTTTTCTAAGATCGCGGGGTGGTGGAGTAGGACCACGCGGGTCTCATAAGCCCGAGACGCAGGTGCAAATCCTGCCCCCGCAACAAAATGAAAATGGGGCCACCTCCCGAGTTTCATAAACTCGGGAAAACGCAGGTGTAAATTCTATCCCCACGCAATAAATGTTTAAAGAATTAATAACAGATATTCCTAAATATTTTAATTTTGTTAAGGTATATAGTCTATATAAAGAAGAATTAATTCAAATATTAATTTTAGGAATATTATTAATCTTTTTTTATTTAATTATAGGTATTTTTTTTAATTATTCACTTAAATTGACTTCTTCTATTAATAAAAGAAAAAAAGGGCTGTATTTTGAAAAACTACAAACAATTATTAAAGCATTTAAATTAATTACAAAATATACCCTGTTTTTCTTTTTTGTTCTTTTCATTCTGAATAAATTTAATGTTAATTTGACTGTTATTTTAACCGGCGCTGGTTTTTTAGGGGCAACAATTGTTTTGATTTTCCAAAATACTTTACGTGATATTTTTACAGGTTGGATTTTCTTTTTTGAAGATCTCTTTCGCGAAGGAGAAAAGGTTATGATTAATAATACTTTTAATGGTAAAGTTATTGATTTTAAATCTCGTTTTTTAGTTTTAAGAGGAGATAGAGGTGAGATAATTAATTTGCCTTATAGTCAAATTAATATAGTCCATAATTTCAGTCGAAAAAGAGTTGTTGGGAAAATAATATTAAAATTTAAACGAGAAAATTTAAAAGAAGATTTTTTTAAATCGCTCGAAAATTTGTTAAAAAATAATTTAGTTAATTACCAAGATATAGAACTTAAAATTGATAAAAATTTCAATCTTTACGAAAATTCTTTTGAAACCATTGTTTTACTAAAGCTTCCTTCAGATCTAAGAGAGGAAATTAATTATACGATTAAAAATCTTATTTTTCAACACTTCGCTGATTCTATTTTAGAGATAAGGACAGAGATTTAAAAATGGAAGGATTGTTAATTTTTAATAAACCTCCAGGCAAAACTTCAACGGATATTGTTAATTTCTTTAAAAAATTAACTAAGAAAAAAGTTGGTCATGGCGGAACCTTAGATAAATTTGCTGAAGGTGTT
>CALIVE010000016.1 GCA_938048445.1 Minisyncoccota bacterium
ATATCATAAGCTTCAGCTCTTTTCAAAATAGCATCAGCAACCATTTCCTCAAATCCAACAACAACATGAACAGCATACCAAGCTCTACCTAAATATAATTTTTGCTTTGCCATTTCTTTTAATTATATAAAAAATTTAAAAAATCTCAACATTTTTAAATTGACAAAAAAGATAAATTATTGTATAATTGAAACGGAGGTGAGACTATATGATGAAAAGATTTAATTTAATTTTGCCCGTAGCCCTCATTGTGGGGGCTATGACGGGCTGTGGCGGGGGTAAGCCCACCGCCCCCGCCGTGAATACTCTCTCTGCCCCCGACCTTATACTTAAGGTCGGGGAGGAGAGGATTATCTCTCTTGCTCCCCAGCTCCCAGAAGGAGCTGGGGAGGTTGTTTTCGAACTTGAGACCACCCCTAGTGAAGGTCTAGGGGTGGTCATCAAGCTAGATCCCACCGGGGCTGAGCCCCGGTGGGATGTAATTATCCGGGCCGAAAGGCCCGGATCGTACACCGTGGTCTTGAAGGCCACGGTGTACGATGACAGAAAGGAAATCCTCCAGGTTCACAAATGGACCTGGAGGGTACTTGTTACCGGGTCTCCGCAAACGGAGACCCGGTAACAACATAAAACCCCGGCAGGAGGTGGGCCTGCCGGGATTTTTTTAATACTAATTTACTAATCTAAAGATATTATCAAATAAATTACTCGAATGATTAATAAATAGATTACCTGAATAAAAAAACCGAATATATATCTGCGTTAATCTGTGGTAATTCATTTATCCGCCTTAAATAATTTGCGTTTTGTTTGCGATTATCTACATTTTATCTATTAAAAAAATTGTTTTACATATTTAAATCTTTCTTCAATTTCTTTTTCTATATCTTCTCGAGCTTTGCCATATTTTAACATACTTAATTCCATAACTTTTTGTGCTAATTCCATATTTGGTTCACTTGGAGGAAAAGTTCTTATATTAAAGGCATCAGAAACATAACCATCAATTAAAAGCTTTAAATAAAGATTGTAATTGGGGATATTAACAAGGTCTACCTTTGTAAAAATTGGTGAAAATTGTTTTTCTAAAAAATCAGCATCTTCACTACCAACTCGAAAACACATTATTGTTCCAATATTTCCAAAAACAGCTGAAGCTATTTCTTCGGGTAATTGTTTTATATATTGGTGAGCCAAAACTAAGGAAAGTCGATATTTTCTTGCCTCAGAAAGAATTGAAGCAATACCTTTAAAAGCAAAATTTTGAAACTCGTCAATATAAAGATAAAAGTCTTTTCTTTGTTCTTCAGGAATATCAACTCTTGAGAAAGCAGCTGAAAGAATTTTAGCAACTAAAATCATTCCTAAAAGATAGGCGCTTGTTTCACCAATTTTTCCTTTTGAAAGATTAACTATTAAAATCTTTCTATTATCCATTAAATATCTAAAATCAATAGCGGATTTTGGTTGAGCAATTATTGGACGAACAAAATCATTAGTAATAAAAGGATTTAATTTTGAAGTAATCCAAGTAATCATATTTTCAAGAGACAATTCTCCACCAACAACAGGAGCTTGCTTTGTCCAGAATTCAACAACTGGATAATTTTTACATTTTGATAAAAGTTCTCCTCGAAATCGTTGATCAACAAAAACACGAGAGACTTCAAGTAAAGTATAGCCCCAAGAAGGATCATCCATTATTAATAAAAGTGCATTTCTCAAATATTGCTCAAACATTGGGCCTCCAGTAAGGCTTAAATTATAAAGTTTGTCAATAATTTCAATTAAAGTATTAATGATAAAAGTTTTTTGTTCAGGAAAATTAGGATTATATTCCAAAATATTTAAACCTATAGGTCTTCGAATGTCTCCAGGATTAAAATAAATTACATCATCAATTCTTTCTTTTGGAATTAAACCTAAAATTTCTTGAGCAACATCACCATGAGGATCAATAAAACAAATTCCATCACCATTTTTTATATCTTGCTCAGCCATATTTTTTAAAAGAGTAGTCTTACCAGTTCCAGTCTGTCCTATTACATAGATATGCCTTCTCCGGTCATTTCTTTTTATTCTTACAATTTCTCTCATACCTTGATACCAACTTTCTCCTAAAATAATTCCTTCTCTTGGAAGATTAGTTGGTGGAGGAGCGGTCCGAGAAGTAAGCCAATGAATAATTGGAGATTTTGAATAGGAAGTAGGAAAATGGATAATTGAAGCTATTTCTTCAGAATTTAAAATTGTCTTCTGTTTTTTATTAAATAACCTGAATGAAAATTCGTAAATTAAATTTTTCAAAGTTCTACCTTTGACTCTATGAATAACAAATTCATTTATCCCTGGATTAATATATTGATAAAATGCTGATTCAATTGTTGAAAGAATTTCTTCAGCATCAAAAACATTACTTGCTGACATTAAAAGCCTTATATTAACTTCAAAAAACGGTTTAACCATTTTAGCTTCAAGATTTTTTATCAAATATTCGTCAACAACTCTTTTTTCTTTTGCTTTTTCAGCTTCTTCTTTTTCTTTCTGTTCAGTAGTTTTTAAAATGCTTGGAGGGAAAACCTTAGGAGTAATAACTTCTTCAAATTTTTCGCCTTTTTTTAATTCTTCGATTACTTTTTTAATTTTTTTAGATTCTTTACCTCCTAAAGGTTTGATAATAACTTGATAAGCTAAACCTTCCCCTTCTTTTCTTAATTTATTAAAAGCTGCTAAAAATGCATCTAAGGGGTCAAGATTTCCTAAAGCAATTTCTCTGTAAGTTTTTATTGGTCTGAAATGGTGGTTTTTTAATTTTACATATGAACCAAGAGTTACTCCGTCGGGATTGAAAATATTATAATCTTCTTTAATTAAAATTACTTCTGATCCAGGCCAAAAGCTTATAATTGCCTTCCTAATTGCTTCCATATACTTTCGAGGAACAGCGATATAAAAGAATATTTCTTCTCCATAATGGGGTGTGGCAATTTCAAAAACTATAGGATATTTTACTTTGGTTAATGAGTTTATAAAATTTTCAAAATTATTTATTTCATCAGCAACTTTAACCTGAGAATCTGTTTTAGGTAGATAATGGTATTTAGGAAGTTCAACTAACAGTAAGACATAATTTAAAGATAATCTAATTTTTTGAAGGGTTGAAAATTTATGGAGAGTAAGAATTGTGAAATAGATAATTAAAAAACCTAAAACACCAGTAATAAAACCAGAAAGATAAACAACTATTGGAGGGAAAGCTATTTTAATACTTTGTAAATACTCAATCATTTAATGACCTTTAATTTATTATGTCTTAATAAGGTCTCAAAAAAATGTCCAGCTAAAACATCATGAAAAGCATCTAAAAGATAAGGGTTGTTAAGTTTCTTGATAAAAATCAGACCCTCTAAAAGACCTTCTTCTAAGGCAAGATAAACTGCTTGAGCTAAAATATTGGAAACTTCTCCTAAGTTTTCTTTATGGATTTCTACTTCTCTTTGAACTTGGGGAATATTTTTAATTTCTTCAGATAAATTTTTTACAAACTCTTTAATTTTTTCCTTAGCTTCCCTTTCTTTCACCTCTTCTTTTCTCAGCGTTTCAAAGTGTGGATGTTTCTCAAAATGTTCAAAAAATTCCTTTTCTCCTTTTTTAAGCGGGAATTGACTTGCTTCCATTATAATTAAATTATAATTCGAAAATGATAAAAGTATATAATAGCCTTACAAAAAAGAAAGAAGTGATTAAAAATAAAAATCTGAAAATATTTGTTTGTGGACCAACTGTTTATGATTATAGTCATATAGGCCATGCAAGAATCTATATATTTTTTGATAGCTTTATCAGATTTTTAAGGATTTCTGGTTTCAAAGTAAAGTTTTTAATGAATATTACTGATATTGATGACAAAATAATAAATAGAGCCAAAGAAGAAAATAAAAAACCCTTTGCAATTGCCCGTAAATTTGAAAAGGAATTTCTTAAAGATATAAAAAATTTAAAAATAAAAATTGATATTTTAGCAAGAGCTTCAAAACATATTGATTTAATAATTAAACAAATAGATACTTTAATTAAAAAAGGATATGCTTATATAACAAAATCTGGTTCGGTTTATTTCCGGACAAAAAAATTCAAAAATTACGGAAAATTATCAAATCAAGATATAAATCAACTAAGAAATATTGAACCAAGTGAAGAAAAAGAAGACCCCTTAGACTTTGCTCTGTGGAAAGGAAGAGGAAAAAATGAATTTGAACCTGTCTGGAAAGCTCCTTGGGGATATGGAAGGCCAGGGTGGCATATTGAAGATACTGCTATCACTGAAAAATATTTCGGAGTTCAATATGATATCCATGGTGGAGGAATTGATTTGATTTTTCCTCATCATGAATGTGAGATAGCTCAACAAGAATCAGCATCAGGAAAATCTCCCTTTGTAAAAATTTGGATGCATGTGAATCTTTTGTATGTAAATGGTGAAAAAATGTCAAAATCCTTAGGTAATTTTATAACTATAAGAGACTTTCTAAAAAAATATCCAGCAAGATTTTTAAGGTTTTTTATTCTTTCCCATCATTGGCGAAGCATAATTGATTACAATGAAAATACTGTTCAAGACTTATGGAATAAGTTTTTCAAAATTAATGAATTTCTTTCTAAAAAATTTAAAGATAAATTAAATATCAACTTAAAAAACTACGAAAAAAGAATAAGAGAAAGTTTAAATAATGATTTTAATACTGCTCAGGCTGTTAATATTCTTTTAGAATTAATTAACAATTGCGAAAGAACAAATTCTTATCCAAAGGAAGTCTTTGAATTATTCAAAAAATTAGATAAGTTTTTCCTATGCTTTTTCCCATGGAAGAAAATTTCTAAAGGAACATTAAAACTTATTAAAAAAAGAGAAAAATTAAGGAAGGAAAAGAAATTTGAAAAAGCTGATATTATTAGAGAAAATTTGAAAAAAAATTTTATTTTCTTACAAGATACTCAAAAAGGAACTTTAATTATAAATTTAAATTAAATTTTAATTTTCTTACTATGTTTTTTTCTCCACTCTTCTATTTTTTTATGATTCCCTGAAAGCAAAACCTTAGGAACTCTTAAAATCTTACCATTTTTAGTTATAAATTCAGCTGGTCGTGTATAAACTGGAATACTTAATAAATCATTAAATCTTTTTTCTTCTAAAGAAAGAGGATTTTTTAACACACCTTTAATATGCCTTGAAACAGCATCGATTATCACCATTGCTGGAAGTTCTCCGCCTGTTAAAACATATTTACCTATGGAAATTGATAGATCAACAAACTTTTTAACCCTTTCATCTACACCTTCGTAGTGCCCACATATTATTATTAATTGCTTTTCACAAGAAAGTTTTTGGGCTAATTTTTGATTAAATAATTTACCTCTTAAATCAGTTAAAATAACTTTTCTTTTCTTTGTCCTAAAATCTTTTTTAATCTTTTCTAAAGCATTATAAATTGGCTCAAGCTTTAACACCATTCCTGGGCCTCCTCCATAAGGATAATCATCGGTAGTTTTATGTTTATCAACAGCAAAATCTCTTAAATTCCAAATTTTAATTTCAATAATATTTTTTTCCTGAGCTCTTTTTAAAATTGATTGATTTAAATAAGAAAAACTTTCTGGAAATAATGTTAAGATATCAAACCTAATTTTTGCCATAAAGTTTTTATTTTTGTTCCTTAAGTTCTTCTATAATTTCTTCAGTTTTTGTTTTAATACCAGTTATCGGTTCTGGTTCTTCAACTTTTATATTAATACGTGCATGATTTTTTAATCCAATAGCTTTCATAATAGTTTTAATTGCATTGATAATTACTCCTCTTCTTCCAATTAATAAACCCATATCCTGAGGGTGAACTTTAATTTTTAATAAAACACCTAATTCATCTAACGACCTTGTAATCTTAACATGGTCTGGATTATTAACTAAATTTTTGACAATTGTTTCCAAAACTTCTATATAAATTGGTTTATCCATTTTATCATCAAACTCAATTAATACGACCTATTTTACTTTAATAGTTATTTTTGAAGGATCAGAAGGTAAATGGTTCAACCAAAATGGCTTAATATTTACCTCAGCTCTTTCTATATTTTCATACCTATTGATTATATGCTTTAAATTAGCTAAGTCTTCACCAACTAATTCTTTAGTCAATTTATTAACATCAATGCTATTTTCTATCTCGATTTCACCTTCTATTAAAATTGTAGCAATTTTACTTTTTATATCAAAATTTTGAACTTTTAAAGAGTTAATTTTTAAGCTTTTTATTTTAATATTGGAATTATTTTTTAGATTTTCTTTAGCAATTATATCTTTTAAAAAATCCGTAAGTTGATTTTTTTTCACCCCTATGGTCACAAGTTTGCCAGTGCCGGTCAGAATAACTTCTTTAGCAACTTTGCCTACTGAAGGATAAATATCAACTATTTTAAAATCTATTAAGTTTATATCTTCAGGAATAACATAATCTTTATATCTGCTTTTAAGTTCATCTTGAATTAAAAGCTTAATTTCATTTTCCAATTTAATTTTTCCTTGATTAATATCATCAACAGTAACTATTTTTGCTTCAGGTGAATAAATTATTGGTTCAACTAATTTTACTTTGATTTTATCCTCCCAATAAGTTCCAATTAGACCTGGTACAGTAAATGATTCAGATAAATTATCAATTTGATACTCTTCACCAACATTATCAGCAACAACAATAACTTCTTTACTCTGCTTAGGTTCTAAATAAATTCTTTCAACAGTTCTATAAATATACCCTTTTGATGATTTAATTCTTGTTCCTGGAACAATGGATATTGAGTTTTCTGGATCTAAATTAGAAAACTGAACTTTACCAGAGGCCTTTGCTTGCCCTAATTTTGTCCCAGAGGTTGGTTGTTTAACAGTGTGGTTTTTAATTATTTCAATCTCTTCAGCAGGCAAAGAAAGCTTTTCTAAATCTGGCTGGGTTATTTGTGGATTTAAAATCAAAATTTCTTCAAAAGTCATTTTTTGTTTTTTAAGAACTATTTCTATAACAGCAGAAGAGAAAGCATTAACAATTACCATATAACCCCCTAAAATTAAAATTCCAATTATTATTCCAACAATAACAATAGTTTTTCTTGAAGATTTTTTCTTTTTTGGTTCCTCCTTTATAATTCTGATTTTTGGCTTAACTTTTTGAGGAGGAATAATGTCAGTTACTATTTTCGTTGCTTCTTCATAGGTAAAATCTTCTAAAAATATCTCTATACCTACTTGCTTAGCTAAGGAGATAATTCTTTCATCCTCACTATTAAAATAAATTTTTTTTCTTAATTTATTGATTTCGTGTTTAAGAATCTCTAAGTTAGTTGGATAAAGTAAACATTTTGTATTTCTTGGAATTACTAAAACAATTTCTCTTGCTTCATGTTCTTTAATAAAATCTATAATTTCTCCAAGTTCTTCTGTTCCTTTTAAATAGATGAATTCTTTTTCTTCTTTCATTTTTATAAGCTTTTTGAAATTTTACGATGATTTTCAAACAAGAGATCAAAGGTCTCTTGCATTGTTTCTGTAAATTCTTTACCTATTTTTTCTCTTAATAATTCCTTAGAAATATCTAAGGGTAACCCAAAGGAAGTAAACAAGATAAATAATTTTTCACCAATTTCTCTATCTTCTTCATTGCCCTTAATGTATTTTTCAAACATTGTAAGCCCCTTTTTCAAAATATTATGAAAACCATCAAATTCTTTTTTAATAACCTTATTAATTTTATCATAATTTCTCAAATTTGGGTAGATTTGCTCAAATTTTTCGACAACTGATTTAACAAAATTTTCAATATCTTTTACCAGATTATATTTGTTTAATTTAAGCATTAATCTTCTCAAAATTCTTCTTAATACATAACCCCTTTCTAAATTGCTTGGGTAAATACCATCAGCAATCAAAAAAGTAGCTCCTCTTATATGATCTAAAATTATCCTTAAATCTCTTATTTCTATATTAGGAACAATTTCTAAAATTCTTGTTCTTAAAGGTTCAAAAAGGTCGGTTTCAAAAACTGTTTCAGTTTTTTGTAAAACTTTCATTAATCTTTCAAAACCCATTCCAGTATCAACTCCAGGATATTTAAGTTTAGTTAATTTACCATCTTTGGTTTTATAGTATTCATTAAAGACTAAATTCCAAACTTCAATTCTATCAATATAAATTTCAGTTGTTGGCCCACAAGGCCCTTCTTCGCCTGTTGGCCCCCAAAAATTATCTTCTTTTCCAAATTTTTTGATTTTTTCTTCAGAAAAATTTAACTCTTTCCAGATATTAAAAGATTCTTCATCAAAAGGAATATTATCTTCTCCCTTAAAAACAGAAACATAATCTATATTTAGGTTTAAACTCTTTAAAAATTCATAAGCCCAATAAATTGCTGATTTTTTAAAGTATCCTGAAGTGCTAAAATCTTGAGGATTATCACTTCCTACAGGTCCAAAAGAAAAATTACCCAACATTTCAAAAAAGGTCAAATGTCTTTCATCACCAACTTCTTCAATATCAGTTGTTCTAAAACATTTTTGAATTGAAGCTGTTCTCTGAGTTCCAAAATCTTTAATTGGATCTTTTTCACGGGTAAAATATTTTTTAAATTGCTGCATACCAGCAGTAGTTATTAAAACACTCGGATCATCTTCAGGAATTAAAGATGAAGATTCTACTATTTTATGACCTCTTTTTTCAAAAAAATTTAGGAATTCTTTTCTTATTTCTTCAGAGGTTATCATTTTAAATTATTATAATTTCAATCCAATCTTTTTTCAATAATTGCTCCTCCAACAAGAATATCTTTATCGTAAAAAACAACACTCTGACCTGGTGCTATTGCTTTTATTTTTTGTTCAAACTCAACTGTTTTGTTTTTTAAATTCAAAAAAGCAGGAGTTAAAGGTTGTCGATATCTACATCTTGCCAAAACTTTTATTCTTTCATCATCAATTTTTAAATTTTCTAAATATTCTTTATCAACTAAAATATTAATTTTCTTAACTTTAATTTTTTGACTGTATAAGATTTCTTCGCCTTCCTTAGCTACAATTAAAATATTTTCCTTTGGATCCTTAATAGCAACATAATAAGGGCCATCTCCCTTTTTAATATTCAAACCATGTCTTTGACCTTCAGTAAAAAAATAATAACCTGGATGGTAACCTAAAATTTCGTTTTTTGTATTTAAAATTAAACCTCTTCTTTCTGGCAAAAATTCCATTAAAAAATCTTTTAATTTTATTTTTCCAAGAAAACAAATCCCTTGGCTATCCTTTTTATTAGCATTAGGTAAATTATTTTCTGAAGCAATTTTTCTAACCTCTTCCTTAGTGTAATCTCCTAAGGGAAAAATTATATTTTTTAACAATTTCTTCTTAATTGCCCAAAGAAAATAGGTCTGATCCTTATTTTGATCTTTGGCTATTTTAATATAATTTTTACCATTAATTTCTATTTTTTTCGCATAATGACCTGTAGCAATATATTTTGCTCCTAATTTTTTAACAAATTCATAAACATAACCAAATTTTATTAATTTATTACATAAAACATCAGGATTAGGAGTATACCCTAAAGCATAACTTTTTATCATATCCAAAGCTATTAATCTTTGATACTCTTTGCTAATATCAAGAACATAGAAAGGAATATTTAAGATTTCAGCAACAATTCTAGCATCTTCTTCATCTTGAGGATTACAAAAATTAGACACTTTTAAATGAATTCCAACAATATTAAAATCAGCCCTTTTCAGAAGAAGGGCTGCTACTGAGGAATCAACTCCTCCAGACATTAAAACAAAAACTTTCTCTTTCATATTGCCTCGGGTGGGATTCGAACCCACGACCTGGCGCTTATGAGACGCCCGCTCTAACCACTGAGCTACCGAGGCTTTTAGATTATTATAACAGATATTGATGTATAATTAATATATAGGGGCGGCGGTAGTTCAGTGGTAGAACGTCTCCTTGCCATGGAGAAGGCCGCGGGTTCGAATCCCGTCCGCCGCTCAATTCTTTTCCAAGTGAGATTTTTTACCTCTTTCTCTCCATTCTTTTATAGATTCCAACCATACCTTTGAAGCAAGTTTTTTAGCTTTTTTAGGGTTTTTATGATGTTTCTTATAAATATTTTTAATTTCTTCATATAATTGTTTAATGTCATCAAAAGTTGCTGGATTAATAATATCTCTTATATAAGCAGCAAGATCACTCATACTTTCAGAAGAAATTAAAGAAAAAAACCTTGATCTTTCAAATTGTCTAAAAAACATTATTTCCGCTAAAGCTTTTGCTAATAATTCTCGAGAAACTTCTTTACCAAATCTATATCTTATTACAATCTTTTCAAAAAAAGGATAAACAAAAGGAATCTTTTCAAATTTACTTTCTACGCTAAATTCAAAGTTTTCTAATTTTATACCTTCTCTTTTCAAATAATGGAGTACAGCAGTATGCGCTGCACCTAAAACAATTAAAACTTTAATTCCATCTTTTTTAGCTTTTTCTTCTAAATGAGGGTTGTTTTGAATTATCTCTGAAATAGTTTTTGGAATATTTGAAAGCATAATTTCTTCTCTTTTTGAAACAATTATTTCACTTATTTCTTTTGCCACATTATTAAGCTTATCTAACAAATCTTCAAATTTTAAATCTTCAGTCGGAGGATAAAAACCATACGAAATTTCAATCAAATCTTTATAAATTTCAGAATCTCGAGCATAAATATCTGATTCATAAGGTATATCAATAAAACTGATTATTTTTCCTGAACCTAATAAATTTTCTAAAATAGTTGACCAATAAAACTTCATCCGTTTAGTATAAGTTTTAAATGGTTTTATTTTCATTAATTTGGTGATATCTTTTTTTCTAATTTTTTCATTAGCTTTAAAATATTTAACAATTTCACATCCTGTTTTTTCAAAAATTTCCATATCCTTTTCAGTAAAATAACCCCTTGAGATTCCTTGTAAGATATGTAAATATTCCTGAGTCCAGCCTGGTTCTTCTGGAATGTAGATATCTGCTTCTTTAATAAGTTCTGGCAATTGCTCTACAGAACGTTTTGAATGATGGGTTTCAAAAAATATTAAAAATTTCACTTTATATTTCTCTTTTCTTTTTGTCTCCTTAGAGAGAAATTTTTCTACTTTATCCATTTTTATCTTCTAGAAATTTTTTGTTGTTCAATAAATTCATCCCATACTTTTCTTAAAGCTTCCTTAAGAGTTTCATCATCATGATTTGATTTGTATACATTTTTTATTTTATTAAACAAATCTTTAACTTTATCGATTTCTACTTTACTAAATAAATTTCTTATTTCTTCAGCAAATTTACTGTAGGCTTCATAATAAAGTCTTAAAAACCTTTCTGACCATTCAGATCCAGGATCTATTTCGTGTATCATAATTTCAAACATCTTTTCAACTAATGCTTTTGCTAATAAATCTTCCTTTACTTCTTCTTTGGACATCCATTTTTTTATTACTTCGTGTTGGAATCCAATATGAAAGGGAGTTGCTTCATGATGAATTTCAACATTAAAACCTATATCTTTTAAAATCTCACCTACTCTTGAATGCATTGATCCTAAACTAACTAAAACTTTTATTCCTTCCTTTTTAGCTTTTTTTTGAAGATCTGGATCTTCCTCGAGTAATTGAGAAATTATCTTAGGAATATTAATTACAAATACTCTATCTCTATCCTGCTGTAGTATTTCAAAATTTTTTCTTAACCATTCTTTTAATATTTCCAAAATACTTTCAAAAGTTATTTCTTGAGAAGAATAAATTGCTTCTTTTAAACTTGGTGATTGTTTAACTAAATTTTCTCTATATTTTTTCTCAATTTCTGATCCTGCTGGAATATCTGCTATTTTAATTTTTTTATTAGTTTCTAATAAAGTTTCAAAAATTGTTAAATAATATTCAAATACATATTGATAGGGCTTTAGGTTCGCACCGCGCTTTGCAAACCAGTCGGCTATTTTTTCAAGATCTTCTTTATTTAATTTTTTACCTGGTTGAAACTGTTTAATAAGATCTTCGGGTAAATAATTTTCTTCTTTCAAAAGTTTAATATCTTCTTTAGTGAAATGTCCTCTTGAGATTGCTTGATAAATACATAAATGCGTAAAAGTCCAAGCAAATATTTCAGGAATATAGATAGGCGCTTCTTTAAGCAATTCGCTTTGTTTTCTTGAAGCTCTTGAATAATGACTTTCAAGGAAAAACTCTAATGTAACTCTATAACCTTCTCTCTTAAAATTTTTTAAGATTTCTTTAATTTCTTCAATTTCATTTTCTTTTAAAACTTCTTTGTCTTCAGAGGGTTTAGGTGGTTTTTCCATTTTTTAAATACACTGCCAACTGCTTATTACCTCATAACGTGCGAATGGTTTTTCTAAATAAGATTCGTATAAATTTAATTCATTTAAAATTATCGACCAATTGAGCTCTTTTTTGATTTCTGGAAGGTTTTTAAAATTTTTAAGACGAGCGAGATTAATATGTAAAAGTAAATCTCTTTTTTCTTTTTGATAAGGTA
>CALIVE010000017.1 GCA_938048445.1 Minisyncoccota bacterium
AGAGAAAATAAGGTTGGAATTATTAAAGTAATCAATGAAGAAAATAGTTTAGTTAAAGAAACAATAAGAATTTTGAACAGAGAGAAAAATTTATTTTTACCAAATATCGAATTTAAATATCACCCAGTTGTTGAAGAAAGATTTGATTTAAAAAGGCTTAAAAATAATTTAGAAAAGGCTCAATTTTTGAAACCAAAAAATATTGAAGAGCTTCTTTTGATTGAAGGAATTGGACCAAAAACAATAAGAGCTTTATCCTTAGTCTCAGAAATAATTTATGGTGCTGAACCCTCTTACAAAGATCCTGCCAGATATACTTTTGCTCATGGAGGTAAAGATGGAACGCCCTATCCTGTTGATAGAAAAACTTATGATGAAACAATTAGCCTGCTTCAAAAAGCTCTTAAAATAGCAAAACAAAGCAAAATTTTTTAATATAATTTTTTAGATGATTAAAATTTTAGAATTTTTAAAGAATTTTTATTTTTCTTTTCTTAAAGATTTTTTTAATTCCTTGAAATTTTTCTTCACAGCAAATTTAGACAAATTTTTAAATATTCTGTTTTATGGTCTCTCTCTTTATCTCCTTTATTTGTTTTTGAGATTTTTTATTAAAAAAATTATTCAGTTAAGACTGCAGATTAGAAATCAAAACCTTGTTGTTGAAAGAATTTATACCCTTTCTTCAGTTTTCAGCTCGATTTTGAAAGTTTTATTTTGGTTTGTATTTTTAATTTTTATTTTAAGAGAATTTAATATAAAAATTGTTCCAATTATTACAGGTGCTGGAGTTTTAGGTGCAGCGGTTGTTTATCTTTTCCAAGGTCTAATTCAAGATATAATTAAGGGTTGGCTATTGATTTTTGAGGATCAATTAAGAAAAGGTGAATGGGTTAATATTAATAATACCTATATTGGTAAAGTAGTTGAAATTAGTTTAAGACATTTGGTTATTAGAGATAGAGAAAGAAATTTAATTTTTCTTCCTAATAGCCAGATAAATACAATTATTAATTTAAGCAGGGAAGGGAAAAAGAAGGTGATTAAATTAAAAGTTAAAAGAGAAATTGAATTAGAAAAATTCTTAAGGGAAATTGAAGATGTTTTCAAAGAAATTAGAGAAAGTTCTCAAAGCATCCAAGATTTAAAAATAGAAAAGGAGATGAACTTTAGTGAAAATTTTATTGAAATTTTTATTTCTTTTAAAACTAAGTTTTTGCTCGTTGAAGAAGCTTCTCAAAAATTAAAAATGAAATTTTTCGAAAGATTTAAAGACTTAATAATTGAAATTGTTTAAATGGAGTTTTTAATATATTTAATAATTCTTCTTTATTCAATAATTTTTCATGAATTAGCTCATGGTTTTGTTGCTGAAAAATTGGGAGATTATACTCCAAGGCTTTCCGGAAGATTAACTTTTAATCCTATTTCCCATTTAGACCCAATTGGTTCAATAATTTTACCAATTTTTTCTGTCTATTTTTTAGGATTTGGTTTTGGTTGGGCTAAGCCTGTTCCTATTAACCCCCTTAATTTTAATGATCCACAAAAAGATATGGCAAAAGTTGCAATTGCTGGTCCTTTAACCAACATAATTTTAGTTTTTCTATTTTTAATTTTTTATAAAATTTATGCTTTATTTGGAATTTATAGTAATTTGCTACTATTTGGAATTAAGCTTAATTTGGCTTTAGCTTTATTTAATTTAATTCCAATCCCGCCCCTTGATGGTTCAAGAGTCTTTCTTAGAAATTTAGACTGGAAAACAATGTTTATTTTAGAAAGCTATGGATTTATTTTGGTTTTTCTTTTTATCTATCTTTTAGGCCCTCTATTTTTTAAATTAATTAATTTTATCTTTAACTTGCTTGTATAATAAAAATAATGAAAATAAAATTTTTAGGTGGAGTAAAATCAACAACCGGAGCAAATTATTTAGTTGAGACAAAGGAAGCAAAATTTTTAGTTGATTGTGGTTTAATTCAGAAAGAAAATGTTTGTGAATTAGAAAATTTTGAACCTTTTGATTACAATCCTTCAGAAATAGATTTTGTTTTAATTACTCACTCTCATTTGGATCATATCGGTCGATTACCAAAGCTTTTTTATGAAGGGTTTAATGGAAAAATTTATAGTGTTTTACCTTCAAGAGATCTTGCTAAAGAAATTTTATTAGATGCTAACAAAGTAATTAAAGAAAAATGTCGAGATTGGAATTTAAATATTGATGAAATTTATAATGAAGAAAATGTTGAAAAAATTATGGCTCACTGGTTAGGAGTTAATTATCATCAAAAATTAAATTTAAATGATGTTGAAATTGAATTTTTTGATGCTGGTCATATTTTGGGTTCAGCTTTTATAAAAATTTCATCTGATAATACTAAGGTTGTCTTTACTGGAGATTTGGGCAATATTGACCCTTTGTTAAATCGTTGCGAAGAATTACCTGAGACTGATTACCTAATTTTAGAATCAACCTATGGAGATAGAATCCATTTAGATTTAGAAAGAAGAAAAGATATTTTAGAAGATATTATTGAAGAGACTTTAAAGGAAAAAAGAATTTTAATAATTCCTGCTTTTTCCTTAGAGAGAAGTCAAGAAATTCTATTTGAAGTTATTGATTTGATTGAAGATAAAAAAATTCCAAAAATCAATATTTTTTTAGATAGTCCCTTGGCAATAAGAATTTTAAAAATTTATTCAAAATATGCTGATTTTTTAAATCCTGAAGCTAAGGATTTCTTTCTTAGATATGATTATGAAAACTTAGATTATTTGCATATTGTTGATGATGAAGACGCATATGAATTATTTGAATCCCCTCCTCCTAAAATAATTATTTCAAGTTCTGGAGCTTTGCAAGGAGGAAAGATTGTTAATATTCTTAAAAGATTTATCAATAAAGAAGAAACAACAATTTTGTTTGTTGGTTATCAACCAGAAGGTTCCTTAGGAAGAAAGATTTTAGATGGATTGAAAGAAGTTGAAATTGATGGACAGAAATTTTATGTTAAAGCAAAAGTTGAAAAATTATTAAGTTATTCTGCCCATAAAGATCAAAAGGGGTTAATTGATTGGATTTATCCACAAAGACAAAAAATAAAAAAGGTATTTCTTGTGCAAGGAGAAGAAAATGCAAAGATTGTTTTAAGAAGCAAAATTGAAGATTACTTAGGAATTAAAACAATCATACCTCAAGAAAAAGAAGAAGTGGTTTTATAATAATTTAATGTTTTTAAACCCGAAAGAAATTGTCAAAGAACTTTCCTCTAATTTTTTTATTAAAAAAGGAGATAAAATTGCTGAATTTGGCTGTGGCGGAGGTTATTTTACATCACTATTAGCAGAAGCGGTAGGACCTAATGGTAAGGTTTATGCAATTGACATTTTAGAAGATGCTTTAAAAGAAGCTGAAGAATTGACTAAAGAATTAGGTTTAGAAAATGTTGTTTTTTATAGGGGAAATGTTAAAAATCTACCCTATGAAGACGAATATTTCGATGTTGTTTTTATAAGCCAGATTTTATTTCAAAATGAAGAATATGAAAAGATTTTAGATGAAGGCTTAAGAATTTTAAAAAAGAATGGTTATTTAATAGTTTTGGAACCAAACAAAAAATTACCTTTTCTTTATGGGGTTCCTGTAAGCTTAGAATCCATTAGAGTTTATTTTCAGCTTAAAAACTTGAAAATAGAGTATCAAAAATTGATAGGAGATAATTATTATTTGATTGTTGTTGTAAAATAATTTAAATGGAAGAAATAATCGAAAGAATCAAATATAATCGAATTGCTCAGATAGCCTTAGTTGCCGTTATTTTTGTCGTAGCTTTAGTTTTTTACAATTTATCTAAATTCACCAAATCTTCCAAGAGAGAATTACCTTGCTATAACCAAACAATTAGAATTTTATCTCCTTTTGCAAAACAAAAATTTTCAAATATTGAAAGAGTTTTTTCACAATATTGTATCAAACTTGATGTTGATGTTAAACCTATTGATTATATTAGGAATAATCTTTTAAAAGAAATAGCTGAAGGGAAAATTCCAGACTTAGTTTATGTTGATAACAATTTTATTCAAGAAAATATAAATGCCTTTAAAGAATATGACGGTGAAAAGATTTTGCTTAACAATTATCCAGAAACATCTGTAATTTTAAAAGATAAAAAAAATAAAAAATTAGTAAATTATCCTGTTGCTTTTGATACTTTAGTTTTGTTCTCTAATAAAAAATATTTGGATATTTTAGGAATTTTTGACCCACCTAATAATTTTGAAGATTTAATTGAGGTTATTAAAACTATTAAAGGAAATCCCCAACTTATAAATGTCAAACCAATTGCATTGGGAACATCTAATAATATAGAAAATTTTTATGAAATTTTTGTTACTCTCCATAGAAATTATAACCCTCATAACTACAAAAATATCGATGCGTTTTTTAAAACATTTGATTTTTATACTCAATTTGCTGATATAAAATCACCTCTTTATTCTTGGTCAGATTCTAATCAAAATTCCTTTGAAGAATTTGGTAGAGGAAATGTTGTTTTTGTCTTTGGATTTTATTCAGATTCTGAAAAAATTAAAAAAATTAACCCAAGATTAGTTTTTAAAGTTAATGAATTTCCAAAATTTAAAAGTATAATTGACCAAACTAATTTTGTAAAAATGTATAGCTTTGTTGTTCCCAAACAAGGTAAACATCAATTCGCCTGGAAAGCTTTAGAAATTTTAGACCAAAATTATGAAGATTTTATAAAAGATTTTGGACTTCTGCCAGTAAGGAGAGACATTTATGAAAAACTTGAAGAGGATAAGAGAAAAATTGCTAAGGATTTATTAATAGGAAGTTCGTTTGAAGAATTTAATAGAGAATATGCTGAAGAATTATTAAGGGATGTTATAAGTAAATGGTTAGTTGATAAGGAAAATATAAAATTGCTATTTATAAGAGGTCAAGTTTATAAGCTTTTCAGAAAATGAAAAGTTTTATTTTATTTTTATTAATTATGTTTTTGTTGAATTTAAATCTTGCTCAAATTCAAGGACAAACTCAAACTCCTGCTCAGGCTCAAGGACAAGCAGATATAATCCCCCTTGTTAGATGTAAAGGAATAGATTGCACCTTTGATGAATTTATCGAAACTCTGCAAAGATTAATAAGAGCAATTTTAATTATTAGTTATTGGATTGCAGCAGTTGTTGTTTTAATAGGTTCTTTTATGATAATGTTAGGAGGATACCAAAAAGGTTGGCTCAATACAGGTAAAAAAATGATTGTTGATGCTTTAGTGTCTTATGTTGTTTTACTTTTGGCAGGAATTTTATTTGATTTATTTTTAGAGTTTCTAAGGCCACGATTATTTGGAGAATGAAAGCAAAAATTTCAATTTTATTATTTATTATTTTTATCTTATTTTCTCAAATTGATTTTATTTTTGCTCAAACTGGCACCACGCAAACTCAGCCAATTCCAAAAATTCCAATTACAACATATTACAATATCCTTCGTCCAGCCGCAGATATCAAATGTTTATCTGGTAATTCTGCCTTAGCTAAAATTACTAATTGTATTAGATTAGTTGCTCGAGCCTTACAATATTTGGCAGTTATTTTATTTGTAATAGGTTTAACCTATACAGCAGGTTTAATGATTATTGTTCCTTTTAAAACAGATTCAATCAATCAAGCTAAAAAAATTCTTCTATGGATCATAATTGGCTTTATAATTTTATTCATAGCTGAAAAAATAATGGAATTAATCAAACAATTAGTAGAATGAAAAAGGTAATAATTGTGGTAATTTTGGTATTATATGTTGTGTTATTACTGAAAGGCGTTATTTTTGCTCAATATCTTGCTCCAGGTACAACAAGGCCTATTCAACTAAAAGAGTTTGTAGATAATATTAAAAATAAAATAAACGAAGCTTGTGAAGGATTAAAAAAAGGCATAAAAGTTGATATAGGAGGAATTTCTGGTTTAGAAACCACTTGGGGTATGA
>CALIVE010000018.1 GCA_938048445.1 Minisyncoccota bacterium
GTTAACTTCTTTCGCATTTGTTAAAAAGACGATAATTTTATCACCATAATAATATGACCAAATATTTGTAAGCAACCCAAAAATTACAGCGAAATAAAATATCCAAGGACTTTTGAATAAATAAGCAAAAAGATAACCAAAGCCAAAAACTAAAACCAGAAATATTGTCATCAAAATCCAGGTTCTTAAATTGTTTTCTTCAATAAACCTATAAGGTGTTGCCATTTTAATAAATTATATCATATATGCAGGTGAGATATAAGCTTATTTTAAAAACTATTTTTAAAAAACCGATTGGCTATAGAGAAATAAATGGTAAGCATAAAAAGGAATAGCATTATGGTAAAATAAAATAAGGATGGAGAGTGAATTTTTGAAGTTTACTGATAAAAATAAAGAAGAAGTATTTGAAATTTTAAAAACATCTGAAAATGGACTCGGCGAAGAAGAGGCTGAGAAAAGACTAAAAACCTATGGCCCAAACAAAATAAAGTATTTCAAAATAGAATTTACTGAAATTGTTAAAAGAAATCTTTTAAATTATTTCAATCTTTTATTAATATTTGCAGGAATCTTAGCTCTAATAATCAACGGCTTATCAATCGAAACAATTCTAATTTTTCTTTTTTTTATACTTGCAGTAAGTTTATCTGTTTATCAAGACTACAAAGCTAATAAATTAGCAGAAGAACTTTTAAGTTATTTTAAAGTTTATGCAAAAGTAAAAAGGGATGGACAATTCAAGGTAATTGATGCAGAAAGGTTAGTAGTTGGAGATTATGTAAAAGTTGAAGCTGGAAGTTTAATTCCTGCTGATATTAGAATTATACATTCTGAGAACTGTCTAATTAATGAATCTATTTTAACAGGTGAATCTGAGCCTGTAATTAAAAGCGAAGAAATTTGCAAAGCTAATAGTGTTTATGACGCAAAAAATATAGGATTTAATGGAACAACAGTTACAAGTGGTTTTCTAGAAGGAATTGTAATCGCTACAGGCCAAAATAGTTATTTAGGAAAGATAGCAAAATCAACAATAGAAATTTCAAAAGAAACAGCTTATCAAAAAACTTTTAACAAATTTGCCAAATATATCGCTTTATATGCTGTTTTTTTGATTATTTCATTGCTTCTCTTTAATTTTTTAAAACCTGAACCTATTCCATTAAAAGAATTACTCCTATTTGCGATAACACTTGCAGTTTCAATTATTCCTGAATTTCTACCTGGAATAACTGTTCTAACTTTATCTATTTCAGCTTTGAATTTAGCCAAAAAAGGATTAGTTATAAAAAGATTATCTTCAATAGAAGACTTAGGAGGAATTGAAGTTTTATGTACTGACAAAACTGGCACTATTACCAAAGGAGAGATGATATTGAAAGATATAATTAGTGAAAATATTGACGAATTATTAAAATATGGACTAATTGAATATTGGCAATTAGGAGAATCAGATTCCTATATAGAAGCTATTAAAGAAAGATTCGATGAAAAATTAAATGCTTTAAAGAAAGAAAATCAAGAGTTAAAAATTATCAAAGCATTTCCATTCGACCCGCAAACAAGAATTAAAAAAATAAAATTTGAAGAGGGCAGGGAAGTAAAATTCGTAATTAAAGGTGCGCCAGAGAATGTTTTAAGTTATCTCGATAATGAAAACTTAAAGGAGAAATGGCTTCAAGAATTCAGAGAATATTCTCAAATGGGTTATCGCACTTTATCTTTTGGTCTTTTAGAAGGAGATAATTTCAAATATTTAGGGTTAGCAATATTTGAAGATCCACTAAAAGAAACCACTAAGAAGACAATAGAGAAAGCTAAGAAAATAAATTTGAAGATAAAAATTTTAACCGGAGATGCTCCAGAAGTTGCTGAAAAGGTAGGAATCGAATTGGGACTTTGCAAAAAAGGAGAAGTTATTTTGGGTGAGGAAATAGAAAAATATGACCGGGAGGAATTATTGAACATATTAGAAAAATATAATATTTTTGCGAGAGTTTTACCTGAGCATAAATTCAAAATTATTTCAACTCTTCAAGAAAAATATTTTGTTGGTTATTTAGGTGAAGGTATTAACGACGCTTCGGCTTTAAAAATTGCTGATGTTTCAATCGTTGTTGATACCGCAAGCGATATTACAAAAGAAGAAGCTGATGTTATTTTAAAAGAAAAAGATTTAAGCTTAATCGTTGATGCAATTTATGAAGGAAGAAAAAGTGTTTTTAACATTGGTAAATATCTAAAACATACAATGAGTGATAATTTTGGAAATTTCTTTTCGATAGCATTTTTAAGCTTAATTTTGAAATATGTTCCCTTAACTCCTGTTCAAGTTCTCTTAACAAATCTAATCACGGATTTACCCTTGGCATTTGTAGCTTACGATAATGTTAAAAATGAAGATATTAAAAAACCTGTACAAATTGGCTCTTTTGAATTTATAATGCTTTTAATTTTATTGGGAATTGTGGCTGCTTTTGTAAATATTGCAACTTATTTAATTGTTAAAGACTTAGAAATTTCTCAAGTTAGAACAGCAATATTTTTAATGACAACTCTTACCGGAATTTTTGTAATGTTTTCAATAAGAAATAAAGATTGGCTTATTTTTTCTCCAAAGATTTCTTTTATTCTTTTTATATCTCTAATTGGAGCAATAATTTTTACCTTATTTACTGTTACGAGTCCAACCTTTATGAAAATTTTTAATTTCCAATATTTGCCAATCGAAATAATTTATAAAATGATAACCTTGCTTGTAATATTTTTGGTCCTGACTGAAATTGCAAAAAAATTTTATTATCGAATGTTTCCTGATAGTATTTAAAAACCAACCTTAGGCACCTCTTTTTCTGAAGAAGTTTCTAATTCGAAATACTCTGCTGGTTTAAAATTAAAAATACGAGCTATTATATTACTTGGAAATTGCTGAATATAGGCATTATATTCCATAACAACAGTATTATAAAATCTTCTTGCTGACATAATTTTATCTTCAGCATCTCTAAGTTCTCTTTGTAATTCTAAGAAATTTTGATTAGCTTTTAAATCAGGGTAATTTTCAGCTACAGCAAAAAGTGTTTTTAAAGCAGAAGTCAAAATATTATCTGCTTCTATCTCTTCTTTTAAGGTTTTTGCTGAAAGTAAGGCTGATCTTGCTTGAGTAACTTTTTCAAAAACTTCTTTTTCATGGCTTGCATATCCTTTAACAGTCTCTACTAAATTAGGTATTAAATCTGCTCTTCTTTTTAACTGAACATCAATATTGCTTTCTGCTTCTTTAACTCTTTGGCTAAGTAAAATTAATCTATTATAGAGGTAGATAATTATAAGGATTAATAAGAGAACCAAACCACCAATTATCCAATAAATTGGAATTTGCATCTTTTAATAAAAATAAATCCGACCTTAATAAATTTTAAACGAAATTGTTTGATAAATGAAAGAAAATTAAGGAAAGAATTATAAAGAATAATTCATATATTTGTAATAAAAGAATAGTCTTAAAGCTTTTATCTTTTAACTTAAAGTGGAATTTTTTATGAAAATTAATATATCTTCTACCAAAGCCATATTTTTCGAATGCTTTCTTAAAGAAAATTGTAATTAAATCTGGCAAGACTGCTCCCAAAGATATAAATAAAAACAAAAGGAAGCTCTTTTTGAAAAATAAAATGAAATAAATAAAAGAGAACAATAAACCAATAGAAAGTTCGGAAGCTAAAAATAATTTTAAATTTTTAGGAAGTTGTTTAATAGAAATTTCATTATAATTTTGAAAAACATTTAAATCTTTATGAGGCAAAATATCTCCAAGATGATGAAAAACTATTCCTAAGAGTAAACCTCCGATAGGATTTTTTGTTAAGTTTAGAGCTAAAGCATTGGCTGTGATTATATGAATTCCTGGTAACATATTGAAATTATAAAATATAATTTTTAAAATTTGAAGAAAAATGCAAAAGAATGAGCATTATCTAATCAAAAATAAAACAATTGAAAGAAGCCTAAAAGAAGGAGCAGTTGCAAGTTTTATTTCAGGAATCTGTGATAACTATCTTTCTCCCTTTGTAATTGCTTTAAAAATCACTCCTTTAGGGTTAGGGCTTTTAAATGGAATACCAAATATTTTAGGACCTTGGGCTGAACTTTTAAGTAGAAATCTAATCATCAAATTTCCAAGAAAATTAATAGTAATCTTATCAATAATTGCCCAAATAATTTTTTATCTATCCCTTGTTATTTTGGCATTTCTCTCAATTTTAAAATTCAATATTAATCCACTTTTAGTAGTTTTATTTTTTGCTATTTATTCTTTCGTAGCAAATTTGTCTATACCTGCCTGGGTTAGTTGGATAGGTGATATAGTTGAAGAAAAAAAGATTAATAGTTATTTCAGTTTTAGAAATAGCTTGGGAGTCCTTGCTGGTTTAATAGGAATTCTTTTGGGAGGAGTGATTTTGGATATTTTTAAATTCCAATTTAATGTGTTTTATGGTTTTTTACTAATTTTTATAATAGGAGCTTTTATAAATCTTTTTAGGATTTCTTATCTTCAAAAAATGTATGAACCTCAATTTATTGTTCCGCCTGAAAGTTATTTTTCACTTAGGGATTTTCTAACAAAGGGATTAAAAACTAATTTTGGAAGATTTGTCATAATAAATGCTTTCTTAATATTTTCGACGAATATCTCTGGCCCTTTTTACACTTTATATATGCTTAGGGATTTGAAATTTAGCTACTCTCAATATCTTCTTTTTTTAGTTTCATCATCCTTAGGAAGTTTTGTTGGGTTCTATTTTTGGAAAAGAATAGTTGAGTTAATAAGAAATTTAAATGTTCTAAGGATTGCTGGAGCTTTAATTGCTTTAATTCCAATTTTATGGTTTTTCACTATTATTATTCCTTATGAATTTATGTTTGGTTTTATATTATTTTTATCTTTATTAGGAGGATTTTGTTGGAGTGC
>CALIVE010000019.1 GCA_938048445.1 Minisyncoccota bacterium
TTAAAATTTCTTCTAAAGCTCTTTCACCAAAAATTCCTACGCTTTTAGTGCCAGCTAAAACATTTTTAAGATTCCTTAAATCTGTAGAATAGTTTTCTAAAATGCGTGCAACCTCTTCAACTTTAGCGGTTTTTTCTATTGATTTCTCTAATTTTTCCTCAACACTGTTTTTTAATTCTTGAATAAGAGAAACAAATTTTTCAATAAAAGAAAGACTTGTCTCTTTTTCCTTTTCCTCTTTTTCTTTAAGGTAGAATTCAAATTCCTTTTTAATAAGAAAATAAAATATGCCTAAGAGTGCAAGAGATAAAATAAAATTTAATAAAATAATCATCAAATCATTCATTATTTAATTATAATTTAAATTTCTTAAAATTTTTTCTAAATAATTTTTTTGTTCCTCCTCATCAATAAATTCAATTTCTTTTTTAAAAAACTTCTTTAAAAAGATATCATAAAGAAAAATACCTGCACTAACGGAAACATTTAAACTCTCAACCATACCTAACATTGGAATGTGGATTTTGTAATCAGAATTCTCAATTAAATAATTAGAAAGCCCTTGAGTTTCATTGCCAAAAAGTAAAGCAAATTTTGATGGCCAGTTGAATTCAAAAATATTTTGAGCACTTTCATCAACAACAGTTGCTATTAATTTATAATTTTCATTTTTTAATTTTTCTAAGCAAGCCTTTGCAGGATTTTCATATTTTTCATTAGAAAATATTTCATAGACAATCCATTTACTTGAACCAACTGAAGAAGAAATAAGCTCATAAGGTTGATAGGGTGATATTCCATCAAAAATAAAATAGACATAACCGATTCCAAAAGCATCACAGGTTCTTAAAATTGCTCCAGCATTATGTTTATTTTTTAAATTTTCAAGGACAACAACTATATTTTTAAGTCTTTTCTTTAAAATTTTTTTTATTTTATTCAATTTATTTTCTGTAACCATCCTCTTAAAAATTTATATATAATAAAGTTAACAGAATGAAAAATCTTGAATTGGCAAAACTTTTAAGAATGATGGCACTATATTTGGAGATGAAAGATGTTCCTTTTAAACCTCAAGCCTATGAAAGAGCAGCCTATTCAATTGAATCCTTAGATGAAGATATTGAAAATTTTGTAAAAAGAGTCGGTAAGGAGGGATTAAAAACCCTTCCTGGAGTTGGTGAATCAATTGCTGAAAAAATTATTGAATTTTTAAAAACGGGTCAAATAAAAGAATTGGAAGAATTAAGAAAAGAAGTACCAGTAGATATTGAAACTTTATCTTCAATAGAAGGTGTTGGTCCAAAGACTATTTTTAAGCTTTATAAAGCCTTAGGTATAAAAAATTTAGAGGATTTAGAAAAAGCTTGTCGAGAACATAAAATTAGAAGATTACCTGGTTTTGGACCTCAAAGTGAGGAAAAGATTTTAAAAGGAATAGAATTTTATAAACAAGGTGGAGGAAGGCACATTTTAGGTTTTATAATGCCTGTTGTTGAATCTTTAATTAATTATTTAAAAGAGAATAAAGACATCGAAACAGTTGTTCCAGCAGGATCTTATCGAAGAAGAAAAGAAACAGTCGGAGATATAGATATTTTAGCAATATCTAAAAATCCTGAAAAGGTTATGGATTATTTTGTTGCTTTTCCAGAAGTTGAACATATTTATGCTAAGGGACCTACAAAAACAATGGTAAGGCTTAAAATAGGCTTAGATGTAGATTTGAGAGTAGTTGAAAAGGAAAGTTTTGGAGCTGCTTTAGCCTATTTTACGGGCTCAAAAGATCATAATATTCAAATGAGAGAATTAGCTATTAAGAAAGGATGGAAATTAAACGAATACGGATTATTTGACCAAAATGGTAAAAAAATTGCTGGTGAAACAGAAGAAGAAATATATGAAAAATTAGGTCTTCAGTGGATTCCTCCTGAATTAAGAGAAAATGGAGGCGAAATTCAACTTGCTCTTCAACGAAAGCTGCCAAAATTAATAGAATATGGAAGTTTAAAGGGCGATTTACAAGTACAAACAAATTGGACTGATGGAGGTAATTCTATCGAAGAAATGGTTGGAGAAGCAATAAAAATAGGCCTTAAATATATTTGCATTACTGACCATACAAAATCCTTAGCAGTTACAGGCGGTTTAGATGAAGAAAAACTTCTTAAACAAATGGATTATATTGAAAATTTAAATAAAAAATATAAAGGAAAAATAAAGATTTTAAAGGGAGCTGAAGTTAATATTCTAAAGGATGGAAGCTTAGATATTAAAGACGAAATTTTAGCTAAATTAGACTTTGTTGGCGCTGCTATTCATACTCACTTCAATCTACCTAAGAGTGTACAGACAGAAAGAATAATAAAGGCTATGAAAAATCCTTTTGTAGACTGCATTTTTCATCCTACAGGACGGGTTATTAATAAAAGGGCTCCTTATGAAGTTGACATTGATAAAATTATTGATGAAGCTAAAAAAACAAATACAATCTTAGAAATTGATGCTTATCCTGATAGACTTGACTTAAAAGATGAGCATATTAGAAAGGCTGTAGAAAAAGGCGTGAAATTAGTAATTGATTCTGATGCCCATTCATTTTTACATTATCAATATTTAGATTTAGGTGTAGCGCAGGCAAGAAGAGGTTGGGCTGAAGAAAAAGATATTTTAAATACCTTAGATGTTGAGAGTTTCCTTAAGGCTCTTCCAAAGAGAAAGTGAATAATTGATATTGATTTTGTCTTAAAAGAGAATTAAAATTATTGAATGAATGTTTTAATGATAGGTTGGGAATTACCACCTTTCAATAGTGGCGGATTAGGAGTTGCTTGCTTCTATATTGCTTCATACTTAAAAGATAAAGCAAATTTAATTTTCACTCTTCCTAAAAAATTACCAATCAAGAACGCACCTTTTAAGATAATTTTTGCTGATGATGAAATTAAAATTACAGAAGGATATCTTAAATATAAAAATATTTTGGTAAGTGGATTTTTAGAAGAAGTTTTAACTTATGGGAAACGATTGCTTCAAATTTTAGAAAGAGAAAAAATAAAGGTTGATCTCATTCATGCTCATGATTGGCTTGGAGGTTGTGCTGGTGTTTATTTAAAAGAAATATTAAATAAACCTTTGGTTATTCATGTTCATGCTACTGAAATCGAAAGAACAGGTAATAATCCTAATCTATTAATCTATAACTTAGAAAAGGAGTGCTTTGAAAAAGCCGATATTATTATTACTGTTAGTTCTTTGACAAAAAATATTGTTAGTGAATTTTATAAAATTGATCCTGGAAAAATATATCCTGTTCCTAATGGTATTTCTTTTGATTTTCCTCCTAACAAAGAGCCTAAATTTATAATTGAATTGAAAAAACAAGGCTATAAAATAATTACTTTCGTTGGTAGATTGGTGCTTCAAAAAGGACCAGATTATTTTGTAAGAACCTTAAAATATGTTCAACAGTTTATACCTAAGGTGAAATATCTAATTGTCGGTAGTGGTGAGATGCTTGATGATTTAATAAAAATTGCCTATCAAGATAATACCTTAGATAAAATTATCTTCGCTGGATTTTTAAGAGAGGGAGATCTTTGGGGTGTCTATAAACATTCTGATATTTTAATTGCTCCCTCTGTTTTTGATCCTTTTGGTCTTGTTCCTTTGGAAGGAATTAAATATCGGATTCCAGTAATAATTTCAAAAACAACAGGATGTGGTGAATATTTAACACATTGCCTTAAGACAGATTTTTGGGATGTTAAATTAATGGCAAATTATATTGTAGCTATTTTAAAATATCCAGCTTTAAGAAATGAATTAATTAATAATTCCTACAAAGAACTCTGTAAATTTAACTGGCAAGATAGAGCTGAAAGAATTTATCAAATCTACTCAACATTAATTAATAAAATTTAAAAATGCCTTCAATTTGTTTTTATTTTAAAGTTCATCAACCTTTTCGAGTGAAAAATTACACTGTTTTTGATATAGGAGAGGATTATGAATATTTTGATCAAGAAAGAAATAAAGCTTATTTGGATAGAATTGTTAAAAAATGTTATTATCCTGCTTTAAATTTAATTTATGAATTGATAAAAGAGACAAATTTTCGATTTAAAGTATCCTTTGGATTAACAGGCACTTTAATTGAACAATTTAAAATATGGCATCCAGAAATTTTAGAATTATTCAAAAAAGTTGCTAGCACTGGAAATGTAGAATTTACTGGAGAAACTTATTACCATTCTTTATCTTCAATTTTTTCTTTAGAAGAATTTAAAGAACAGGTTCTAATGCATAAAAGAATTATTGAAAAGGAGTTTAAACAAATACCCAAAATTTTTTCAAATACCGAACTTATATATTTCGATGATTTAGAAAATATTTTACCTGAATTAGGATTTGAAGGAATTATCACCGAAGGAGTTGATTGGCTTTTAGAGTGGAGATCACCTAATTTTGTTTATGAAACTCCAGCAAATAAGATGAAAGTTTTATTAAGAAATTATAAATTATCCGATGATATAAGTTTTAGATTTTCAAGTCGTGATTGGGATGGGTGGCCCTTGACTGCAGATAAGTTTGCTTATTGGGTGAGTCAAATTCGCGGGAATGGTGAGGTAATTAATTTATTTATGGACTTTGAAACTTTTGGAGAACATCAATGGCCAGAAACAGGTATTTTTGAGTTTTTAACTAATCTACCTTTTGAAATTTTGAAATACAAAGATTTAGAATTTTCAACATTATCTGAAGCAATAAAAAAATATCCTGCTCGAGGAATTTATTCTTCAACTTATCCTATTACTTGGGCAGACACGGAAAGGGATTTAACTGCTTGGTTAGGTAATGAAATGCAAAGAGATTCTGCTTATCGGTTATATAGTTTAGAAAAATTAGTAAGATTTAAAGATGAGAATACCTTAGATATTTGGAGAAAGCTCCAAACAGCTGACCATTTTTATTATATGTGCACAAAATGGTTTAGTGATGGAGATGTTCACAAATATTTTAACCCCTATGATAATCCCTATGTAGC
>CALIVE010000020.1 GCA_938048445.1 Minisyncoccota bacterium
AAGATAGATTCAAAGAAGATCCATTAAGAATGATAAGAGCAATAAGATTAGCCTGTGAATTAAATTTTAAAATTGAGATAAATACTTTAAAAGCAATCAAAGAATATTCTAACTTCATTCAATTTATAGCCAAAGAAAGAATTAGAGATGAATTTATAAGAATTATTATGAATGAAAATGCAGTTTTAGGAATTGAACTTTTGCGAGAGACTGGTCTTTTAATTGAAATAATTCCAGAACTTGTAAGATGCTATAAAGTTGAACAAAATAAACATCACAAATATGATGTCTATACCCATTCTCTAAAATCTTTGGAATATGCAGTTAAAAAAAATTATCCATTAGAAATAAGACTTTCTGCTCTATTTCATGATATTGCCAAACCTTTAACAAAACAAGGTGAAGGACCTGATTCTACTTTTTACAATCATGAAATTGTTGGAGCTAAAATTACAAAAAATATTCTTCAAAGATTAAGATTTCCCAAAAAAATTGTTGATAAAGTTGTTCATTTAGTAAGACATCATATGTTCTATTTAGAAATCGATAAAGTTACAATGTCAGCAGTTCGAAGGCTTGCAAGAAGATTAGGAGTAGAAAACCTGGAAGACTTCTTTAAATTAAGAGAGGCAGATAGAATTGGTTCGGGAGTTCAAAAAGCAGTTCCCTATCGGTTAAGATATTTAAAATATTTAATTAAAAAAGCTCAAATTGAACCAATCACACCTAAGATGCTAAAAGTTAATGGTAATGATGTTATGTCAATTTTGAAAATTCCTTCAGGCCCAAAAGTTGGTTGGGTATTAAAAGCTTTGTTAAATGAAGTCTTAGAAAATCCTCAAAAAAATAATCGTGAATATTTATTAAAAAGAATTGAAGAAATTGGTAAATTAGAAGATGAAGAATTAAAAAAACTTGCTGAGACTGGAGAGGAAAAAATAAAAGAAATAGAAATGGAAATAGAAAAGAAATTAAAAGAAGAATTTAGAGTTTAAGTTATTTTAATTTATCAACTAAAGTTTTCAAAAGAATCTTAAATCTTAGCTGAGCTTCTTCTTCGGAAGAGCTATTAAGAAAATCTACCCATTTGCTGTAAATTTCTTGATTATTTAAAGATTTAATCTGGTTATCAATGAAAATTTTTTCATTCAATTCTATGGGTTCTTTAGAAAGCAAAATTTTTGTTATTAATAAATCTAAAATATGAACAATGTCTTTCTTGGCTTCATAATTTATTTGAGGTTGGGAATAAAAAAGAGCTAATTGTTGTTTAAGGTTTAGATAAGAATATAAAAGAACCGAAACAAGAAATAATAAGGCAAAGATTAGTAATAAAAGTAAAGAAATTGTGTTTTTCATCTTTAAATTCTACTTAATTTTCTCAAAAGGTAAATTACAATTAAACCTAATAAGATAATGACTACAATTTTCCAATCAATTAAGCTGAATATCCATAATCTATTTTTAAGTTCAATTGGAAAACTTATATAATTTGTATCTTGAAGAAAGAACACCTCACTTTTATAAGGATAATATCCTTTAGCCTCAACAAAAAGATAATATTTTCCAGGAGGAACTAAAAAGGAGTACTCCCCTGCCCTATTTGTTATTATTGGATTTTCTTGAAAAAATTCTTTAGCATTCCATAGCTCAAACTCATTTGTTTTTGGGTTAAGAGCATATAGATAGACTTTTGCATTTTCAATTCTAACTTCTTTGCCAAAAAAATTTTCATAAACATAACCATTCGGAATTAATTCTGTTTTTAACTTAATTTCTTTTAACTCTTTGTCTTTATAAATTAAATTTGTTGTAAGCAAATACTCCCCAGGTATATAAGGCAGTCTCAAATCAGCAATATAAATCCCATCTTCATCCTTATCATCAAAATAGAATTTTTGAATTACAAAATCCTTTTCAAATTTTCCAAAACCAAGAAAACCTAAAACATTGGCATAAATTCCCCTTAACATTTCATAAAAAGAAATTTCTTTTTTAACAAGATTTAAAGTTCCATATATATTCTCCACAGGTTTTGAAGGTCTAATTATTAAACTTATATCTTCACCAGGTAAAGTTTTTATACTTTTAATTACCTTAAAGTTTTCTTCTAAATTAAGATTTATTTTTAAATCAATTGTGTTATTTTTTGAGCTTATAAACAAAATGTCTTCTGGAATCTTATTTTTAACTTCAGGAGTTAGTTGAGCTAAATTCATTGGTAAAGGAAGATTTAAGATTTCAGATAAAGGAGGGATATAAAGATTAATTTTTGATAATTTTGTTAAATGGGATAGAGACCTTATCCCTAAAGCTTCAAGCCTTTCTTTAAATATCTGAATTTTCTCAGCAATTTCTAAAATCTCCTTAGGAAGTGAAAATTGAATAAATTCCTTCAAAGGTCTACTTTCTTGAGTGTAAGTTAAGCCTAATGGTTTTAATATTCTTTCAATAATTCCTTCAGAAACAAGTTTAGGTTTTGGAACTTCAGGGGCTGGAGGAATTATTT
>CALIVE010000021.1 GCA_938048445.1 Minisyncoccota bacterium
CTTAAAAAGAAAGAAATAAATTATTTAATAGGAAAATCAAAAGAAAAAGGAATTACGATTGTGCCACTTAAGATTTATTCAAAAGGTAGTTTAATAAAAATTGAAATTGCTTTAGCTAAAGGACTTAAAAAATATGAGAAAAAAGAGAAAATTAAAGAAAGAGAATTTAGAAAAATAAAGGAAAGGATTGAAAAAGAAAAATTAAAATGGTAAAATATAAAATGAGGGGGTGAAAATTGGATTTCGAGAAAGGAAAAAGGGCAAAAATTGCTGGAGGTTTGCTCGCCTTAAGAGCAAAAAATAAGTGCCAATCAACCCCTTGTCTACGCTTTGAGCTAAGCGTAGGCTTTACAGGATACCTTTCTAGGGAGGTACCTGTAGGGTGATGGAAAACCCTAGATAGGAGTTAAAAAGTTTGGTTGGTGCTTTTTAACTCCGAATTAAAAAACCAACCGGTCTTAGCTGTTTTGCCGGTTTAAAAAGCTAAGACAATATTTAGAAACCGGCTATTCCAGTAGAGATTTTTGCCCTTTTCCTTTCCACAGGGGTTCGATTCCCCTCACCTCCACACAATTTATTTAGCTTGTTTTTTTATCTCTTCAAATATCTCTTCTGCAATTTTGGGATTTTGTTTTAGAAACTCTCTTGCTGATTGAAAACTTCCTCCGAGTTTTAAGTCTTTGTAAAAAAGACTTGTTCCTGTTCGTTTGATTACACCATATTTCTCGCCTAAATTTAAAAGATCAGCCTCATAAGAGATTCCTTCACCATAATAAATTTCAAATTCAGCGGTTTTAAATGGAGGTGCAACTTTATTTTTAACAACTCTTGCTTTTATTTTTGTTCCTATTATTTCATCACCTTTTTTTATTTGGGAAATTTTTTTAAGTTCAATCCTTACTGAAGCATAAAATTTTAGAGCTTTTCCACCTGGAGTTGTTTCTTGAGCACCAACCATAGCACCTATTTGAGCTCTTGTTTGATTAAGGAATATAACAATAGTCTTTGTTTTTGAGATTATTGCTGTTAGTTTTCTTAAAGCTTGAGATAAAAGTCTTGCTTGAAGGCCAATAAAATGATCGCCAATTTCTCCTTCAAGTTCTGCCTTAGGTGCCAAAGCAGCTACAGAATCAACAACAATAACATCAAATAGTCCAGATTTTACTAATCTTTCAACCAAATTTAAAGCATCTTCTCCTGAATCAGGTTGGGAAATTACTATTTTGTTTATATCAACTCCTATTTTTTTTGCATATTCAGGATCTAAAGCATGTTCAACATCAATAAAAGCGACATTCCCACCTTTTTTTTGAGCTTCAGCCATTGTTTCTAAAGCAACTGTAGTTTTACCACTTGCCTCAGGACCAAAAATTTCAATAACTCTTCCTCTTGGCAACCCTCCAACACCTAATGCTAAGTCTAAAGAAGGTGAACCTGTTGAGATTACTTCTACATCAACCTTAGGAACTTCTTCTAATTTCATAACAGCTCCTTCTCCAAATTCTTTTTGAAGTTCTTGTAATAAGCTTTCTAAATCTTCCTTTTTATTATCTTCTTTCTTTTTTGCCATCGTTGGTAATTATAAACTTAAATTTGAATTTCCCATATACTTGGAGGTGGTTCTTCAAAATCTTTTAATTCTTCAGGTAATTCTTCGGTTTCTGAAATCTCTAAGCCTGGTTTTGGTCCAAAAATAATGTTTTCAGCTATTATTTCTGTTGTTGTTCGTTTTGTACCATCTGCTGAAAGCCATTCTCGATAATGAATTCTTCCTTCAATAAATACCAATCTTCCTTTACTTAGATAATTTTTACAAAGTTCAGCCAATTTACCCCAAGAGACGATTCTATGAAATTCAGTTTCTGTTTTTATCCCACCCAATTTATCTTTATAGCTTCGATTAGTAGCAATATTTAAAATAGCTATTGGAGTTCCAGATGGAGCAATTTTAAAATCGACATCTTGAACTAATCTTCCTATTAAAAATACTTTATTCAGATTCATTTTAAGATTTTTCCTTAGGAGTTAGTTCTTTCCTTTTTACAATTAAATGTCTTAAAAGATTTTTGGCAACGAGAAGTTCTTTATTAATTTTCTCAATTGATTCTTTGTTGATTTTAAAAACTAAATAAGAAAAATAACCAATTTTTTCCTTTTTAACCGGATATGCTAACTCTTTCTTTTTAGCAATATCAATATAGATTATTTCACCTTTATTTTTGTTTATCAAATCAATAATTGAGTTGATCTCTTTCTCGGGGTCAGAATCTAACTTAATCCAAAAACTTAATTCATATAATTGCTTATCCATTTTTGCACAGAATTAACCCCTTGCAGCACCTACTCTCGCGCTCTTACGAGCACTACCATCGGCACCGGGCCGTTTCACCTGCCTGTTCGGAATGGGAAGGGGTGGTTCCAACCCGGTTATACAGCCACAAGGGATAATAATTATAACATAAATAGTTTATTTTTGAACAAAAGAGATTTAACAAGTTTATCAGCAATTTTATTTTCTTCTCGAGGTATGATTTTAATTTCCAAATTAGGGTAATCAATTTTTAAATTCCAAAATTTTATAAACAATTTTTGAAGATTTTCCTCTTTTATCTTATATTCACCCTTTAATTGCTTACCAACTAATTCACTATCAAGATGAACGATAACTTTATATTCTTTTAATTTCTTTTTACCAAAAATTTCTTTTAGTTTTTTGAGAGCGTAAATAACCGCTAAATATTCAGCTTCATTATTTGTTACATAATTTAGCTTAGCTTTATAATGATTAACTCTATCACCAAAATCTATAACTACTCCTAAGGCTCCTTCACCTGGATTATTAATTGCTCCTCCATCTGTCCAAATATTAATTATTTTCATTTTTTAACTATAAATTTTCTCAAAGGACAATTTTTGTGCTGACACCGCGCTTTGCAATATTTTCTTCCATACTCAATTAATTTATAGGGAAGATCACCCCATCTATTTTTAGGAATAATTTCCATCAAATCTTTTTCAATCTGGTCAGGGTTAGATTTTTTCGTTAAACCAAAAAGTCTTGAAAGTCTTCTGACATGGGTATCAACAGCAATCCCTTCAGCTTTATGATAAGCATTCCATAAGATGATATTAGCAGTTTTCCGACCAACTCCTGGTAGTTTTAAAAGTTCGTCCATCGAATCAGGAATTTTTCCATTATATTTCTCCTTAACAATTTTGGCGGCTTTAAGAATATATTTTCTTTTTTGCTTATAAAGCCCTAATTTTTTGATATACCTTTCAAATTCTTTAGTTTTTGCCTTTACATAATCATCTAAGGTCTTAAATTTTTGGAATAATTTTTCAGTAACTTTATTAACAACATCATCTCGATTTCTTGCTGAAAGAACTACAGCAACATAAAGTTCCCACGGATTAGAAAAGTTTAAGGCTATTTTTGCTTGAGGGATTAATTCATCTAATTTTTCTATTATTTTTAAAGCTTTATTCCTTAACTTTTCTTTTTCCTTCATATTCAAAGATTGTGAACTTTTAGTATTTCAGAAATCCTTTTTATGTGTTCTCCTTTTTCTTTCAACAATCTTTGCCACAATTCTTTACATTTTTTGCAATTTTTTGCATCTTTAACATAATATTTCTTCAATCTCCACAAACTTCTATGTTCTTCCACTAATTGAGACATTAAATTGTAGATATGATTATCATACATATTTTTATTTTTTTTAAAAATTACGACCTTAATTTTTCTAAAATTTTATTACCAAACTTTTCAGCTGCTTGGGGACCATTAGCAGTAATTATATTTCCATCTTCAACTACATCTTCACCAACAAAAACTGCTCCATTTTCTTCTAAAACTTTAATTGGTTTTTTATCAAGCTCAGAATGCCAAACAGTAGCTTTTCTATTTTTCAAAACTCCTGCTTTAGCTAAAATAGTTGGAGCAATACAAATTGCACAAAGAATCTTATTTTTTTCTATAGCTTCTTGAGCAATTTTATAACTTATTTCATTATCCAGATTTTTTAAAGCTCCAGGACCACCAACAAAAATTATTGCTTCATAATCATCAACATTAACATTTTCATAATTAAGATTAACATTTGCTTCACCACCTAAGCATCCCAAAGCCATTTTATCATTATTATTACTAGCAGTTATAATTTGAAATTCTTTTTCTAAAATACTTTTAGGAATAAAGTATTCTTCATCTCGAAAGTCATTTTTGGCAATTATAAAAAGAATTTTTTTCATTTTATTTCCTTAGAATTTTGAATTAGAAAATCTAAGTTTTCTTTTATTTTATCTATGTTTTTATTTACTTCTTCGACCTTAAGTTGTTTAACATTATTTTGAGCAGCTTTTATCTCTTCTTGAATTTCTAAAATCTTCTTTTCAACATCTTCGTAATTACTGACAATAACCCTTTCCCCTCTTTCGAATTCCTCAACTAAATTTTTAAAATCTTTCATAATCTGTAATAGATCATTAAATTTTATTTTTTTAAAGAAATCTGATTCCTGTTTGCTTTGAAGTGCTTGAAGATTAATATTATGCTTATTAACTAATTCTTCAAGAAACTCAATACCTGTTTTATTATCTATTTTTCCTATAACAATGGAGGTGATTTCGGTGAGATATTTTTCAGCTATTTTATTTTTTATTTCTTTCTTTACTTTAATTAAATGTGAGGTATATAATTCCAAAGATTTTTTGTAAAAATTTTCGTATTGGGAATAACTAAAAGAAAAGTTCTCCCAATTCTTTTTAAGGTCTGATAAAACAATTATGTAGTTGTTTAAAAATTTTTGTTTTTGAGTTAAAGGTAATTTAAAATAAGTTTTTAAAAGAGCTTCGGCTAAAGCATTTAAGTAAGAAATTCTATTGATTGGATCAGGTAAAACTTTTGTTAAATTATATAGAGTTTTAAATTTTAAATTTTCATAATAGAAAGATAAGCTTGCTGCAAAGGTAATATTAAATAGAAGAATTAGGCTTAAAAAGATTATTACTCTTTTCATTATTTATAATTATAATTTAAAATGGAATTAAGAGAAAAGTCTTTGGAGCTTATTAACAAATATTTAAAGAATGAAAATTTAAAAAAGCATTTATTAGCTACTGAGGCTTTGATGAGAGAATTAGCTAAAAAATTTAATGAGGATGAAGAAATTTGGGGAATTGCTGGTTTAATTCATGATATTGACTGGGAACTTACAAAAGAAACTCCGGAAAAACATTCACTAATAGGAGCAGAGATTTTAGAGAAAGAAGGATTCCCAAAAGAAATTGTTGAGGCTGTAAGAAAACATAACCATATTCATAATTTTGAACCAAAAACTCTTTTAGAGAAAGCATTATATTCTTGTGAAGAAATGACAGGTTTTATAGTTGCGGTAGCCTTGGTTATGCCTAATAAAAGCTTAGATGAAGTGACAGTTGAAAGAATTATGAATAAATTCAAAGAACCATCTTTTGCTCGTGGAGTTAACAGAGAAATTATCCAAAAATGTGAGGAGCTTTTAGGAATAACCGTTGAAGAGCTTGCTGAAATATGTTTAGAAGCTATGAAAAAAATTAGGGATAAGCTCGGCTTATAATTTTAATAGGGCGGGTAGCTCAGTGGCAGAGCGTCTCGCTTACAACGAGAAGGTCAGAGGTTCGATCCCTCTCCCGCCCACATAATGTTAAAGACAACATATAATCCCAAGGAAGTTGAAGAAAAAATTTACAAAAAGTGGCTTCCTTATTTAAAAGTTGAGAAACAAAAGGGCAAAGAATATTTTATTGCTTTAATGGCTCCGCCCAATGTCACTGGTTCTTTACATATGGGGCATGCTTTGCAAAATATCTTACTTGATATTCTATTAAGATATAAAAGGATGATTGGCTATAAAATTGTTTGGCTCCCTGGCTTAGACCATGCTGGAATTGCTACTCAAAATGTTGTTGAAAAAGAATTAAAAAAAGAAGGGCTAACAAGATTTGATTTAGGTAGAGAAAAATTCATAAAAAGGGTTTGGCAATGGAAAGAGAAATATGGAGGAATTATTTTAGAACAATTTAAAAGATTAGGGATATCTCCTGATTGGACAAGAATTAAATTTACAATGGACAAAAAATATGTTGACTGGGTTGAAAAGGCTTTCATTGAATATTACAAAAAGGGGTGGGTTTATAGAGATTATCGAGCTATTAACTATTGCCCACGCTGTCGAACAAGTCTTTCGGATTTAGAAATTGAATATGAACAAAAAGAATGCTATTTGTACTATATTAAATATCCTTTAAAAGATACTAAAGAATATTTAATTGTTGCGACAACAAGACCAGAAACAATGCTGGGAGATTCTGCTTTAGCTGTAAATCCTAATGACCAGAGATATCAAAAATATTGGGGGCAGATAGCCATTTTACCTATTGTCAATCGCGAATTATTAATAATAACTGACCAAAGGGTTAACCCAAAGTTTGGGACTGGAGTTTTAAAAGTTACTCCCGCTCATTCTATTTTAGACTATGAGATTGGTAAAAGACATAATCTTGAGATAATAAAAGTAATTGATGAAAATGCAAAGATTATCAATGTTAAAGATTTTGAAGGTTTAGATTATCTCTCGGCTCGAGAAAAAATTTTAAATATTTTAAAAGAAAAATCTCTTTTAGAAAAAGAAGAAAAAATTATTCATAATGTTCCTTATTGCTATCGTTGTCACACTGAAATTCAAGTCATCCCTTCTCAAGAATGGTTTTTAAAGATGTCAGAATTAGCAAAATATGCTAAACAAGCTGTTAAAAAGAAATCAGTCTATATTTTTCCTAAAAGATTTAAAAAAATTTATTTTGATTGGCTAAAAAACATTAGAGACTGGTGTCTATCGCGTAAGATTTGGTGGGGGCAACAACTTCCTGTTTGGTACTGTAAAAATTGTGAAAATTCTTATGTTGTCAGCAGAAAAGCTCCAAAACAAAAATGTAAAAAATGCAAAAAAATAAAATGGTACCGCACTGAAGAGGTTTTTGATACTTGGTTTTCTTCAGCTTTATGGCCTTTTGCTATTTTATATACAAAAAAAGAGAAAGAATGGTATCCAGCTGATGTTGTTTTTACAGCTCGGGATATTATTAATCTTTGGATTGCCAGAATGATTTTTTCAGGAATATTTTTTATGAAAAAACCTCCTTTTAAATTAGTTTATGTCCACCCCACTGTTTTAACCAAAGAAGGAAAAAGAATGTCAAAATCCTTAGGAACAGGTATTGATCCTTTAGATCTTATTGAAAAATATGGAGCTGATGCCCTAAGATTTGGCTTAACTTGGCAAACTACTTTTCTTCAAGACTTAAGATTTGATGAAACAAATATTGAAAATGGATTGAAATTTGCAAATAAAGTTTATAATGCAGTTAGATTTTATTTAATAAGATATCCCCAAATGAAAAAAAGGGATGGATTTTCTACTCAAGATAAAAAAATAATAAAAGCTTTTAATGCTACATTAAAATCAATGAAAAAAAATATCGAAAGCTTGAGGTTTTCTGAAGCCTTGAAAAAATTTTATAAATTCTTTTGGCATCAATTTTGCGATATTTACATAGAATCTTGTAAAGAAAAGACCAATAATAACCCTGAGGTTTTAAAAATGGTAATAGTTAATTCTTTAAAAATTTTACATCCTTTTATGCCTTTTCTTACTGAATATTTATGGAAAGAAATAGGTTGTAAAAATTTATTAATGCTTGAAGAGTGGCCACAGGAAATATAACAACTTGTTTAAGCTACCCACATATTTTTCTCTTATCTTTGGCAACATTTATACCTCTTTGGATTTGGCTTGAAATTATAATTAAAGCTGATCCTCACCCTGAACCAAAATTATTAATATTTTTTTCTATCTTACTTGGATTTTTAGCAACAATTTTAAGTTATTACAGTGAGTTATTTCTTTATAACAAAATAGGAGATTTCAACAATATTTATTTTTTTTATTCAGCTTTTATCGAAGAGTTTTTTAAATTTTTAGTTATTTTTTTATTTATTTTCCGTACAAAATATTTTGATGAACCAGTCGATGCTATGATCTATATGGGATTTTCAGCAATAGGCTTCAGTATTTTTGAAACCTTTGCTAATTTATGTAAAGTTTTACTAACAGAATTATATTTGCCTTTTTATAGCTTTTTCTTTGTTATAGTAGTTAGCGTTTTTAGATTTATAGGAGCAAATTTTTTACATATCTTAGCTTCAGCAATTATAGGCTTTGGATATGCATTTTCTATAAGAATGAGGAGAATTTACCCTTTTATTTTTTCTTTTCTTTCCTCAGTCTTTTTGCATTTTATTTATAATCTATTTATAATTAAAGAAGATATAAGCTTATATATCTTTCCGATTTTGTGGGCAATATTTTTTATAGTAATTATTCAATTAACAATTTTAAGAAAAGAAAATGGATTGGGAACACGAACATCCTATTAACCTAAGCGAGGAAGAAGGACAATTAGCAGTTGATATCTATATAAAAGATGATGATTTAGTAATTGTTTCACCTATTTCTGGAGTAACAATGAATGATATCGAAATTTTAGTTCATGGCGATATGCTAATTATTCGCGGTAATCGTTTGCCTCCAGAAAATCCGAAAGTTACAGATTATTTATATCGAGAGTGTTATTGGGGTCCATTTTCAAAAACAATAATCCTTCCCCGTGATGTAGATACTTCAAATATTAAAGCAAGTTTAAAAGATGGAATTTTAATTATAAGAATACCTAAGATTAAAACAGAAGGAGTTAAAAAAATCTCTATTGAAGATTAAATCAATTTGAAATAAAATTTTAATAATAAGCGGCTGTAGCTCAGTGGTAGAGCGGGTGTCTTATAAACACCAGGTCGGAGGTTCGATCCCTCCCAGCCGCAATGAAAAATTTTCTTCTTGTTATTTTCATCTTGATAGTTTTTTCTAATAATATAACCTTTGCCCAAGGATTGCCTTTTGGAACCCCAAGAGTTGTTTGGATATCCCCATTTCCTTGTCTAAATGGTGGAGTAATGATTAAAGTCCAACCCCCTGTAGGAAGCCTTATACCACCTGGCCCTTATTTTGTCCCCATTGGCTCGAATAGATATTTAAATTTTGTTTACCCTCCAGTTCCAGGAACGAAAATGCTTGGCTGGTGGGTTCCTGGTGGAGTTTGTATAAAACCTGCTTTTCCACATCCAATTCCAATACCTACTATTGGAACTATTACAGGCTACGGAAGTGCCTTAGGATTTTAGTCTTTAGTAACAATATTAAGAATTTTATTTTGAACAAAGATAAATTTTTCTATAGTTTTATTTTGTAGAAATTTTTTAATTTTTTCTCTTTCTAAAGCTAATTTTTTTATTTCTTCAATCTGATAATCTGAAGGTACTAAGATTTCATCTCTTTTCTTACCATTTATTTCAATAATAATTTTCCTTTCTTCTTCAGAAATTAATTTCAAATCAGGTAAAGGCCATTTCTCTCTATCTAAAAATTTATTTTTATAGTAATGCGAGTAAATCTCTTGAGCGATATGAGGAGCAAATGGAAAAAGAAGTTTTATAAAAGTGAGCCAAGATTTTATAGAAATTTTTTTGTCGTAAACAAAATTCATAAACTCCATCATTGAGCTTATCGCAGTATTAAATTTCATAGCCTCTATATCTTCAGCAACTTTTTTAATTAGTTTGTTGAGATTAATCTTTACTTCTAAGTTTTCTTTTTCAACTTTATATTTTTTAACTTTTTTATTATATTCCCAAATTTTATTTAAAAACCTAAAGACACCTATAATTCCATGGGTATCCCAAGATTTTACATCTTCTAATGGCCCCATAAACATTTCATACATCCTTAAAGTATCAGCACCATATTTTTGAACAATCTCGTCAGGATTAATAACATTTCCTCTTGATTTAGACATCTTTTCTCGGTCAGGTCCTAAAATAATTCCTTGATTAACTAACTTAGTAAAAGGTTCATCAGTTGGTACTAAATTTAAATCATATAAAAATTTATGCCAAAATCTTGCATAAAGCAGGTGTAAAACAGCATGTTCAACTCCGCCAACATATATATCAACTGGAAGCCAATATTTTAATTTTTTGAAGTTAGCAAATTCTTTGTTATTTTTGGGATCAATATAACGCAAATAATACCAACAAGATCCTGCCCATTGAGGCATAGTATGAGATTCTCTTTCAGCATCACCTTTACATTTAGGACATTTTACTTTTATCCATTTTTTGATATTTTTTAAAGGAGACTCACCTGTACCAGTTGGTTCATAACTTTTTACCTTAGGCAATTTTAATGGTAATTCTTTTTCAGAAAGAGGGACTATACCACATTTGGGACATTTAATTAAAGGGATTGGTTCTCCCCAGTATCTTTGTCGAGAAAATATCCAATCTCTTAATTTATAATAAACAGCTTTTTTTGCTAATCCTTTTTCTTCTAAAAATTTTCCAATTTCTTCAATAGCTGTTTTAGAATCTAAACCATCATAATCAAAAGAATTTATTAAGTAACCATAATCTTCGAAGGGCAAACTTTGTGGTTCTTTGTTTTTTTCAGGAGAAACAACTGGTTTAATTTTTAGGTCAAATTTTTTAGCAAATCGATAGTCTCGTGCATCATGAGCAGGAACTCCCATTATGGCACCAGTTCCATAATAATAGAAAACATAATCGCTAATCCATATAGGTAATTTCTCGCCTGTTAAAGGGTGGACCGCAAATCTTCCAGTAAATACACCTGAAATTTCCTCTTCCATTTTCCTTTCTCTTTCCGGTTTTTTTAAAATGTTTTCTAAATAATTCTCCACATTGAAAATATAATCTTCTTCCGGTATTTTTGTGCTTAAAGGATGTTCTGGTGCTAAAACAATAAAAGTTGCTCCAAAAATAGTATCAAGTCTTGTTGTAAAAATATTAATCTCCTCATCAGAACCCAAAATTTTAAAAGTTACTTCGTAACCTTCACTTTTACCAATCCAATTTCTTTGCATAGTTTTTACATTCTCTGGCCAATCTAATTTTTCTAAATCTTGTAAAAGCCTTTCAGCATAAGCAGTAATTCTTATGTGCCATTGATTAAGATATTTAATTTGCGTTGGGGTATTACACCTTTCACATCTTCCATTAACAATTTCTTCATTAGCTAAACCTGTTTTACAGGAGGGACAAAAATTAATAGGCGCTGTTTTTTCATAAACCAATCCTTTTTCATACATTTTTAAAAACATCCATTGGGTCCATTTATAGTAATTAGGATCTGTAGTATTTATTTCTCGATTCCAATCATAGCTTAGTCCTAACATTTCCATTTGTTTTTTATACCTTTTAATATTTTTAGGAACAAAAGTCATTGGATTTTTTTTCATTTTTAAAGCATAGTTTTCAGCTGGTAAACCAAAAGCATCCCAACCCATTGGATGCAAAACATTATATCCTCTCATACGGTAATAACGAGCTAAAATGTCAGTTGCAGTATATCCTTCAACATGACCAACATGTAATCCTTCGCCTGAAGGGTAGGGAAACATATCTAAAATATAAATCTTCTTACCTTTGAAATCTTGAGCTTGCCAAAGTTTATATTTATTCTTTTTCCAGATTTTTTGCCACTTTTTTTCTATTTTCTTAAAGGGATAACTCATTTTAATTAAAAATATTATAAAATATAAATAATAATATGCCAAAAACTGAAGATATTCCTAAATTTTCCTTAAGTTGGACAACTCTTTCCCATGATGAACATCCTTACGGTGATATATTGTGGCATTTATTTTGGGGAATTGTAATTGGGTTTTCAATTTTATATGCAATAATTAGCAAAGACTTTCTTTACTTGGTAATATCCTTAATAGCCCTTTTTTTCTTTTTTCATCCGATTTTTTATGAAGAAAAAGAGTTAAAAATAAAAATTGATCAAACTGGTATTTATGTAGATGAAAAAAAATATAACTGGGAAGATATTATAGGCTTTGAAATTTTAAAAATAAAAAATAAAGTTTACCTCTATTTTATACCTAAGCACATTTTCGCTATAGGTCCAATTATTCCCTTTGAAGATTATATATCCTATGAAGAAGTTAGAAAAATTTTAAGACAGTTTTTAGATGAATATGAAAATTCTGTTGCACTTTGGGAAATTATTTATCGAAAATATTTTCAATGATAAAAATTGGTAGATTAGGTGAAAGAATTGTTGAAAAATATCTTATCAATAAAGGACATAGGATTATAGGTAAAAATATTTGGTTAAAAAAATTTGGAGAGGTAGATTTAATTACTCAAAAAGATGATGTTTTTTATTTTGTTGAAGTAAAGGCTTTAAAAGAAAATGAAAATTTTACTCCTGAGATTCATTATAGCTTGAAAAAAAGAAAAAAATTCCATAACCTTATAAGCTATTTTGTAAATAAATATGATATTAAAGAATTTAAATCTTTATTAGCAACTGTAAAAGTTGGAAAGAAAATAAAGATAAAGATTTATGAAAATGTATAGATTTTATAAACTTTTACTAATTTTGGAAATCTTAATTATCATTTATTTAGGATTTTTAATTAAAAAAGAATGGGATAGGAATAAACCCTTGAAATTAGAATTTGCTACTTATAAAAGTTACTTTGAAAGGAGAAAAAAAGAAAATGAAGAATTATTAAAAAGAGTTGAATATCTTAAAGATCCTGAAAATTTTAAAAAGGAATTAAAAGAAAAATTTAATATTGTTGAGCCTGGTGAAAAGGTAATTATTTTACCAGAAAATTTTTAAAATTTTTTAAAATTTTATTAGAGCCAGTATAGCTCAATGGGAGAGCGACCGCTTCGTAAGCGGTAGGTTGCGGGTTCGAATCCCGCTACTGGCTAATGAAGGAAATTTTAAAAGACATCATAAATTGGATAAAAAAGAGGAAATTTGTTTGGATTTTATTTTTAATATTTTTTATTTTATTTAGTATAGGAATCAAGCAATTAATCAATCAAAAAATTAAAAAGGAAAACTTGAAAGTAGCATCTAAAAAAGCATTAGAATTATATAAAAAAGAATTAGAAAAGTATCCTGAATTTAAAGATTTAATGAAAATTTTAGATCCCAAAAACACTCTTGCTATTGAAAAACAATTCTATACACTTTTAAGAGCTGAACTTTTATCATCAGGAGTTAAAAAAATTGAAATTGAAGCACAACTTCTTAAAGAAATTCAAGATATTCTTAAAAATATTGTTGTTGATGAAACAAAAAGTAATTTCGAATATGCTAATGAATTTAGAAAAGAAATTGAAAAAATAAAATTAATAAATCTGGATTTTAAGGATAAAAATAATTTAGCTATGTCTGGAGAATTTATTTTAAATGTTGCTAAAAACCTTTCCAATATCAAGCCAACAAAAAATTATTATGAATTTCATAAAGGAGAGGTACTATTATTAGCTATGATGGGTAAAGCTTTAATAAAGCTTGCTAACACGAATGACTACGAAGAAGCTATTGCTCTTTCTCTGATTTTAAATAATTTAGCTGATTTACAAGAAGAAATTCTTAAAAGATTATGAAAAAAATTCTTGTTTCAATTATAATTACTTCCTTAACTTTAAATAATATATTACTACCTTTTACTTTTGCCCAAAATGATCAAGAGTCTACTCCTATAGATTTTTCTACCCTTAAATTATCTTGTTCTTTAAAAAAGATTAAAGTTGAAGATATCGAAGAACCTACAACATCTATTGATTATATTAGTGAATTAGAAGGTTTTTCGGGAAAAATTGAAGGCGAAGGTGGAGTAAACTTTTTCCAAGGTCTTTTAAATGCTATCTTGGCTGATATTGCAATTGGAACAATTCAAGGATTTATAGAAGGATTATTAGGGAAAGTACCTGTAGGTGCTGCTGAAACCAATAATGCTATAGCTACTTCTATTAGAGAATCAACAAAAAATGTTTTAGCAAGCATAAGAACTTCTATACAACTTGCTATTCAAGATGCTGTTCAATATTTTAAATTCCAACTTATTAATAAATTAAATGAGTTAGTCTACGGAAAGATTCTTAAAAATTTTATTCCTAATTTTGAAGCCTACCGAAATTTTAGATTATTTACAGCCTATCAAAGAGCTTATAATAGGGTTTTCCAGAGATATAAAAATTTACCTTGTATTCCTGAAGAAATTAAAGGATGTTTAAACTACTTAATCAAAAATGCTAATGATGCTGCTAAAGGTTTAGCAATAGGAGCTGAAAAATCTGATAAATTAATAAGATTTTTGAATACCTTTCATAAACTTCAATTAGTTAGCATAATTGGAAAAAGAAATTGTGAACCTGAAGAGATTAAACAAGTTTATACAGATTTAAATTTAACTGAACCACCAGCTGTAGGTCCGGTTGAACTACAATATGCCTATCTTAAAAAACCTGAAAAGTATGTAGCTAAGGTTGAGTCACCAACATTTAATCGAAGTTTAGCTAATATTTTTAATAACATTAAAAATCTTTTAGGAAAAATAAATTTAAAACACCTGACAGCTCAAATATTGCCTGAAGGATTACCAAATGAATGGTTCCAACCTGAAATTTTTTTTGATATTTATCAACCAATAAGAGAACAAATCAATATTGGAAATTGCTCTATTATAAATGATAGATTTATTACTCAAATTTTGGACGATTTACAAAAAGAAGAAGAGAAAATTAAAATTCAAGCGCAACAACCAGGTGGTCTAACTTTTAAGCCAAAAAGCCAATGCCTTAAAACCTGGACTGAAATTGAATATGAGGAAACTTTGAATTCTTTAGCAACTGCAATGGAAAAGGGCGATATGTCTGAAATCCAAAGGTTAGATAAAAAAAGAGAAGAATTAAAAGCAAAACTTGAAAATCAAAAGGAAATATCTGGAGAAGACCCAGATTGTTTGATTCCTGGACCAACTCTTTCCTCACCTGCTGATTATGAAAAACTAAAAGAAAAAATTTTAACTTCACCTTGGGATATTTTCCAATCTCAAGAAAGAATAACCAATGTCTTAGTTGCCTTTATTAGAAGTTGGTTAGCAAGTAAGCTTTTCAAAATTATTGATAAAGGATTTGCTAGTTTGGAAGCAAAATCTTCAAGTAATTCATATTATTTAGGAGACATTAAAAAAGCATATAGCCCTGAAAGAATCAATAAAATCTGTATTGAAATGCAATCAACTCATGTTCCTAAGACAAAAGAATCTTGCGAAGCGGCATTAAGCTCTCAACTTAGGAAAATTAATGACATTGAAAGGCAAAATATTATTGACCTTCAAAAAAGAGTAAATAAAACTTTAACAAATATATCTTTTACTCAACAAAATTTAGAAACCCTTATAGAAGAAATATCATCATCAACAGCATTTTTAGAAACAGAATATAAAGATTATACCAGCCAAGAGAATTTAGAGGAACTTTCTTCATTATTAGAAGCCTTCAAATCAGCACAAGCAGGAATAAAAACTTCTTTAGAAGGAACAGAAGAGGCTTCTTCTTCTTTAAGTGAATTTTTGAAATCAGATATATATACAGAAATTAATTCAACAACACAAAGATATAAAGAAAAAATAGATAGAATTAATAAAGAACTCCAAGTTGTTCAAAGTGAAGTAGAAAAAATAAGTAGAGAGGTAAATCAAAAATTTTCATCCTTATTCAAG
>CALIVE010000022.1 GCA_938048445.1 Minisyncoccota bacterium
TTCCAGTTAAAACCAATTGAAAAGTTTAGAAAGAAAAAGTAGATAAAAAGCAAGATAAAATGCTCCTTCCCAGATGTGAATCCTTCTTGAGATTCCTGAAATTACAAAAAGAAATGTTGCTAAAACCATTACCGGTAAACCAATATTAAAAGTTTGAGCATCAACTTCAATCGTTTTTAAAAGACCAGGCAATCCAACAACAACTAAGGCATTAAAAACATTCGAACCAAAAATATTACCTAAAGCAATTTCAGATTTTTTCTTAAAAGCTGCTTGTATTGAAACAATAAGTTCTGGTAAAGAAGTCCCCACAGCTACTGCTGTTATAGCAATCACTGAAGTCCCAACTTTTAATATTTCAGAAAGTTTAACAACTGCATCAATTAAATATTTTGCTCCAAAATATAAACCGACTATGCTAATAATTAAATAGATAAAATCTTTTATAACAAGCTTTGGCCGAGTTATTTTTTCTATTGGTGCGAAAATAGTAATATGATGCCTTCTTTCTTGACGAGTTGGTAAACATTCAGATACATCTTCTTGTTCTTCAGTTTCTCTGTGAAAAACAGTATAAAGAAGATAAATGAAATAAACAATTAACATTAAAATTGATTCTCCTAAGGTAATCTGCTTATCCCAAACAACAACTAAAAATACAACTGTACCAATTGCTAAAAGTGGCAAATCAACATCGATTAAATTTTTAGTAACTACAAGTTTTCGGGCAACTACTGCTGAAAATCCAACAATAAGTAAAATATTAGCAATATTAGAACCTATAGCATTCGCAACAACAATATCAGTTACACCTTTTAAAGTTGCAGCCAATGAGGAGACAAGCTCAGGAAAGGATGTCCCAATTCCAACAATTAAAATTCCTACTATAAACGGAGAAAGACCAATAGCTAATCCAATTTTTTCAGCAACTTCTATAAGCCAATCAGAGCTTTTGACTAAAAGAGCTAATGAAACAATGAAAACTATTATCCAAAATATTAACATTAAGCTTAATTTTACACTAAAAATTCATCTTTTGCAAATTTATTAGTCTATTTTGCTTCGCTCTAAGAAATGATTTTTAGCTTTATTTATTATTTAATTTAAATTGAATTAGAGGTAAATCGTTAGTTCTATCTAAAAAAGCACCCGCAAATGAAAGAGAAGATAAAATGATTGTATCAATTTTTCATCCTTGGGAACTGTAATCAAAAAATAATAATCTCTTCTTGTTAAATTTTTCTTTTTTTCTTTTTCAATACTTTCTATTCCTGGATCTTGTCTGTCCCAACTTTCATAACAAATTTTCTTTTCAAGATTACAAGCTCTGCCAACAATCCGATACTTAATTAAATCATGCATCAGATCCAACTCCCCTTCTCTTTTTTCAAGTCTTGCTTTTAAATAAATAATTTTATTCTCTTCACCAGTTTCAAATTTTCCAACTGGTAAATTAAAATTTTGCCCTTCACTAAATTCTTCAATTGTTAAATAAAAAGGCGAATTTTCGTTAATGAAAGAAGCTGTTTGAACAATCCTTTTTGTTTCTCCTAAATTAATAGTTTTAATTCCCCATTTTTGGACATTAGCAATATACTCTTTTGAAAAATTATCATCTAACCTTGACGGTTCTAACAAAACAGGCTTTTTCTTTTCCTGATAAATACTAAAAATTGCCAAAATAACAAAAATAATTATTCCGATAAACAAAAATTTTTTCATTTTCTTTTATATTCTATTATGAACAACGCATTATTTCCAAATACAATAAATAATTAAAACAAAATTGAAAATTAAATCAAAATATTTTACTCTTTTCTTTTAAAAACCAAATTTTGGTTTTAAATCCAAAAGAAGCTTTTCTATTGCTTTTTCCTTTCCTTTTGCTTCTATAATTAGGTCTATTCTTTTACCTCCAAAAGTATTTAGGAAATCTAAAAAATCCTCTTGGTTTACCCAGTATCCATGCTCTCCAAAGGTATGTTTTCCATCTGGTTTTGAAGAAAGATGAAACTCTGGGACTATTGAACCCCAACTTTTAAATAGCTCTTCTATACTAAAATTGGAAGGATTTAAACTATGATGGTAATGATCATAAACTATAGGGATAGGCAAATCTGCACTCAAAAGATCTGCAACAGAATAATATCTTTCATCATTTTCTACTACAAGCCTTTGTAAAAGCCAAGCATTGTTTCTAAGTACTTTTTTAAATCTTTTTATACTCTCCTTTTTCCCTTCAAAAACACCTCCCATATGAACCACCACAACGCCTTCTTTTCCAATACCCAAAGTATCTAACAACCAAAAGTGATATTCTAATTCCCTTAAAGAGTTCGATACTACTTCTTGTTTTGGAGAACTGAGCACTACAAATTGCCCTGGATGCATAGTTATTCTTATGGGATATTTTCTTAAGATCTTACTAAATTCTTTTAACCTTTCTTCTATAATCTTTAACCATTCCCTTTTAAAGTTTCTATGGGAGGCAAAAGGAATAAAATTAGAACCAAGTCTAAAAATTCCACAACCAAGTTTAAGTGATAAATCCAACAGTGCTATAAAATCTTTTATATTTGACTCAAGAGTTTCCATAACTTTTTCAAGACTAAGATTGGACAATCTAAATTTTCTATTAGTATTAAGTTTTGAATCTCCAGTAGAACAAAAGAAACCTAATCTTATACCCCTTATCTCTATCATTATTACTTATTAGATTTTAAACCGTATAGTTTTTTAGCTAAAGAAACTCTCTCGTAATAATTCACAATCGGCTTATGATAAGGTAGCTTATATTTTATAGGATCAACCAGCATATAACAAGGTAATTTTGAAAGCTCTGGTAAGTATTTTTTAATATACTGGCACTCTGGATCATACTTTTTGGCTTGTAAGATTGGATTGAAAAATCTAAATGGTTTTGGGTCTGCACCAACAGAAGCAGTCCATTGCCAATTACCCACATTTACAACTTCATCATAATCTAAAAGATGCTTTTTAAAAAACTCTTCTCCAATTCTCCAATCTACCAAGAGAACCTTAGTTAAAAAGCTTGCAACTATCATTCTCATTCTATTATGAAGCCATTTTTCTTCCTTTAGTTGTCTTATACCAGCATCAATTATAGGATAACCTGTTGTTCCTTCTTCAAAAGCTCTTATAAACTCTTCTCTGTTTTCCCATTTAATTCCTCTTCTTTTTTCTTGAAATTCAATCTCCCGAGTTTCTGGAAAGTTTATGGCTATGTGATACCAAAATTCTCTCCACGCCAACTCCTTTATAAACTGTTCACTTCTACCCTTTGCTTTTTTGTAAATCTCTCGAAGTGAAATTATGCCAAACCTAATACAAGGAGACAACTTAGATGACCCATCTATAGAAGGATAATTTCTTGTTTTTTCATAATTTTCAAA
>CALIVE010000023.1 GCA_938048445.1 Minisyncoccota bacterium
CCATTGTAGAGGGTCCATCTTTATTATTAAAAATCTGTCCTTTAAAAAGCATAAAAACAGCAAAAATTTCAATACCATAATTTTCACTTTGTTTTTTTATAAAATAAGGGTCAAAACTATCAATTTCTTCTGCGAGAAAACCAATCTGACATATTGATAAATCCAACATTTTAATTTTTGCAAAACTTTTTTCTATATCTCTTGAACCAACTATCAACCCTAATCTCAATTTTTTCATTTTGACTCCTTTTTAATCAATTTTTATGTTAATATGAAATCAAAAAATTGTAAAATTATGTTAAAAAGTGATATAATTAACAGGGTTTCTAAAATTTAAACTGGAGGTATAATGAAAGATATAAAAATAGGGATAATTGGTTTTGATACCTCACATGTAGTTGCCTTTACAAAGCTTTTAAATGACAAAAATGACCCATTCCATGTAGAAGGAGGAAGAATTGTAGCAGGATATCCTTCATTCAGTCCAGATCTATATACAAGTTATTCAAGAGTAGAGAGTTTTAAAAAAGAACTTATTGAAAAATATAATATTGAAATTGTAAATTCTATAGAAGAATTAATAAAAAAGGTTGATGCAATTCTCCTTGAAAGTGTTGATGGAAGAAGACATTTAAAAGAGGTAGAACCAGTCATAAAAGCAAATAAACCCGTTTTTATAGATAAACCATTAGCCGCAAATTATTATGATGCATTGAAAATATATATGATGGCAGAAGAATTCCAGTGCCCTGTTTTTTCCTGTTCTTCATTAAGATTTGATTTTAACATTTCAAAAATTAAGGAAGACCCAGAACTTGGAGAAGTTTATGGATGCGATGCTTTTTCCCCTTGCCCCATTGAACCAACAAATCCCGGACTTTTCTGGTATGGAATACACGGAGTTGAAATTCTTTATACTTTTATGGGAAAAGGATGTGAAAAGGTGTATTGCGAGGCAACAGAAGATTTTCATTTTGTAGTTGGTCTGTGGAAAAATAAAATTGGAACGGTCAGAGGAATAAGAAAAGGAGTACAAAACTATGGAGTTACTGTATTTGGAGAAAAAAAAGTTTATCAAACAACTTATTCAACAGAAGTTCCACTTTATTCTCAACTTTTAAAAAAAATAATTGAATTTTTTAAAACAGGAAAAACGCCTATTGATCCTGAAGAAACGCTTGAAATTATGAAATTTATTGAATGTGCTTTGATAAGTGAAAGAGAAAAAAGAGTTGTTAAACTTGAGGAATTAAAATGAAAGTAGGTTTTGGAAAGGTCTGTATAACTCCTCCTGTTGGATTTTCGCTTGTTGGTTATTTCTTTGATAGAAGAGCAGAAGGAATTTTAGACCCACTATATGCAGTTTCTTTTATTATTGATGATGGGGAAAATACATTTGCTATAGTTTCATGTGATGTAATATGGATTGACCAAGAAATTGTTAAGAAAGTAAAAGAAATTGTATCAAAAGAAATAAAAATTAAAGCAGAAAATATTTTAATTCATGCAACTCATACACATACAGGACCTTTAACAACAAAACCAGATAATTCAATATATACAAAGAATTTTTATGTAGATAGTTCTTATTTAAAAATTTTACCTTTATACATCGCAGGAAGTATAAAAATTGCATATAAAAATTTAAAAGAGGTTGAAATAGGAATAGGCAAAACTAAAGTAGAGGGAATTGCTTTTAATAGAAGATATTTAATGAAAGATGGTAGGGTTATCACAAATCCATTCACTCAGAAAGAAAATATTGTAAAAAGTATAGGAGAGGTTGATGATATCTTATATGCGGTTGTTTTCAAAGAAAATAAAAAATATATAGGATTTATAATAAATTTTGCATTACATCCTGATACAATAGGAGGAAATTTAATATCTGCTGATTGGCCTGGTGCTTTAAGAAAAAAAATTGAAGATAAGTTTGAATCTGATGCTTTAATCCTTAATGGTCCAAGTGGAGATATAAATCATATAGATCCATCAAATGATAGAACAAGAACAAATATTTTTAAAGAAGTAATTGCAGAGAAACTTTTTGAAGGGATAAAAAAAATAACAGAAAATATTGAATTTAAAAAATATGATACTATAAAACCATTCTTTAAAAATTTTACTCTTAACCATTATCCTTATACAGAAAAAGATATTAAAAGGGCAAAAAAAATTTTATCCTCAAAAATTCCAAAGGATACTTTAAAATATTTAATATCCCTTTCAATTCTCAATATGGAAAAAAAGAAAGAAAAAAAATGGAAATTATATTTAAATGGCTTTTCAATAGAGGGAAAATTATGTATATTAGGATTACCGGGAGAAATTTTCGCAGAAATTGGGAGAAAAATAAGAGAAATTTTACCTTTTGAAAATACAATTATTGCACAAAATTCAAATTTTCATTTAGGTTATATTCCAACAAAGTCAGCATTCTTACAACATAAAAAAAATTTAGAAATCAATCCAGATTTTGATAATGTTCGCATTTCTGAAGCAATAGGAATAAATTCAAGTTATGAGACCTTACCTCTTGCCTGTAAAGTAGGTAAAGATTCTGAAGAGATAATTTTAAAATTAGTAAAAAGTATAAAATAACTTTAAGTCAATAACTCTTTCTTAATTACATTCTGGAATTAGTGGACCTGTAAGTTCTTTTAAAAAGAATAATTTTCCAGGTAAAGTTGGCATATAACTACTTGGAACCCAAATATCAGGACCATATCTTAAAGTAACCCATAAACTCATTCCCTGCCACATCATGCCTCTCCCAAGTGTTCCATCAGCACC
>CALIVE010000024.1 GCA_938048445.1 Minisyncoccota bacterium
GTAAAATTCACGCCAACCAAAATCAGTTGGCACCCTGCCAGTAAAATCACTCATATTTTCAAGATAGCCCTTTTTAACAAGCTTATTCAAATACCACCTTATTGTTGACTCACCCAAATTCTTGAAATACTTTTTTTTCAACAACTTTGAACCGACAGGTTTACCATAATCCAAATAGACCCTTACACACTTATCAAAAATTTTATCTTGGAGCAACTTATTCATAATCACTTTGATTATTCAATTTTGATTTCTCTACCCTCCTCTTCAGCTTTTGGTTTAGGAAAAGTAATTTTCAGTATTCCTTCTTCAAATTTTGCCTTACCTTTTTCATCATCTACCTTATAAGGAAGTAATATTACTTTCCTGAAGCTACCCTTTCTAAGTTCCTTTCGATAATAATTTTCTTCTTTAACTTCCTTCTTTTCTTCTTTCTGACCACTAATAGTTAATCGATCACCTTCGATATGAACTTTTATTTCATCACTTTTAAAGCCTGGTAAACCAACTTCAACAACTAATTCTTTATCAGTCTCATAAATGTCAACAGGGATATCTGAAATTTTAAATGTAGGAAGTAAAGCAGGGAAAAAGTCTTCTGAAAAAAATTTTTCAATTTCTCTGAAAGGATCCCATTTAATTATTGCCATTTTTGAATTGATTTCTTAATTCGACCTTTGTTCATTTTAAATTATAACATATTAGCAACTTCAATGCAAGGGTGCTAATCTTGAAATCTTTCTATTTTGGCACCTATTTTTCTTAACTTTTCATCAATATTTTCATAGCCTCGATCAATTTTTTCAGCTTCATAAATAATTGTTTCACCTGTAGCTATGAGCCCAGCAATAATTAGCGCAGCACCTGCCCTTATATCTAAGGACCTTATTTCTTTCCCTTTTAGAAGAGTTGGACCGATAATGATTGCTCGATGAGGATCTAAAATTTCAGCATTTGCTCCCATATAAACTAATTCATTGATATAAGAAAATCTATTTTCATACATCCAATCATGGATTAAAGTAACACCGTGAGCTTGAGTTGCCAAAGCACCAAAGGGTGGTTGAAGATCAGAAGGAAACTTAGGGTATAAACCAACTTGAATTTTTGTACCTTTCAAATTACTTGGAAAAATTTCAATTTTTGAATCGAATAATTTATATTTGAAATTCATTTCTTTCATAACAATAAAAACAGAATCTAATTCATCGTATTTTATATTCTCAAGAATTAAATGGCCTTTAGTTGCTCCAGCTAAAGCTATAAATGTTCCAGTCTCAATAGGATCTGGAGGAATTCGAAAGACAATTTTTTTTCTCAATTTTTTACTTCCTTCAATTTCTAAAAAAGGAGTCCCTATTCCTTTTATTTTCACTCCCATTTTTTGTAAAAACTTACATAAACTTACCACACTTGGTTCAGTTGCTGCTAATCTTATTTTAATTTTGCGAGGGAATAAAGCGCAAAACATCAAAAGAGTTTCTGTAGCCGTAACACTGCTTTCTTTTAAGATGATTGTATTTTCAGAAATCTTTCTAACTCTTCCTTCAATTATCTCACTATTAGCATTAAATTCACATCCTAATTCCTTTAAGCTATCTAAATGAACATTTATAGATCTTGCTCCAATCACATCACCACCTGGTCGATATATCTTTACTTCTTTGAACAAACTAAGCAACGGCCCAATTAAAACAACTGATGCTCTTAACTTTTTAACCTCTTCAATATCTAAACTTTTATTTTTGACATTCCTGCTATCTATGATTAGCTTTTCGCCAATCCATTCAACCCTACAATTCAAATATTTTAAGATTTCCAAAATAACTAAAATATCTAAAATCTTAGGAACATTATAGATAACATTTATTCCTCTATTTAGTAAAGAAGCGGCAACTATCTTCAAGGCAGTATTTTTTGCACCAGAAATTTTAACTCTTCCTTTTAATTTTTGACCTCCTTTTATTAAAAAATAACTCATTTATCTAAATTTATCTAAGATAAAAATTAATAGACCTAAAATTGCTCCTAAAAAATTTATAATCCAAAATTTAAAAACAATATTAGGTTCAGGTATACCTAAGGCTTCAAAATGGTGATGAATTGGGGTTGAAAGAAATATTTTCTTTTTAAAAAATTTTTTCGAAATAGTTTGTAAAATTACTGAACCTGATTCAATCAAAAAAATCGGTGCCATTAAAGGAAGCAAAAAATAAACTCCTTCTAAAAAAGAGACAATTGCAATATAACTTCCTAAAGCCATTGAGCCAGTATCTCCCATAAAGATTTTTGCTGGATAGACATTAAACCACAGAAAGGAAATAATTGTTCCAATTATAATCACTGAAAGTGTAGCTAAGTTGTAGTTACCATTAATAAAAGAAATTGCTGCTAATACTCCAATAATTGAAATTGCAACTCCTCCTAAAAGACCATCAAGACCATCGGTTTCATTAGCAGAGAAAGAAACTGCAATTATGTAAAAAATTAAAAAGGCTAAAAATAAAAAAATATTACCATAAACTCTTCCTATAAAAGGAAAATAAAAATATTTGATCCCTAATTTTATTATCACCCACCAAGCAATTATCAAAGAAAATGCAAAATAAATAATCAATTTTTCCTTAATCATCAATCCCTTTTTGTTTCTAATAATAAAAATTCCTAAAATATCATCAAGTAAACCAACAATGCCTCCTAAAACAAAAAAACCTAAAGGAAGAAAGGTCTCTCTTCGACTTAAAAAATTTATCCAGTTAAAGAAATCATTAGAAAAAATTTTGAAAATAAAAAGAATCCCTAAAAGCAGTAAAGGTGAAATCCAGAAAACTAAACCACCCATAGTTAAAGTTCCAGATTTTTTGCTATGTAAACTTTGAAAAACCGGAGCATTTTCTTTATAAATTTCTTTTTTAGCATTTAAAATTTTCAAAAAATTAACTATTAATGGAAAAATTAAAAGAGAAAGCAAGAAGCTGAATATTCCTAAGGTAATTATTTTAATGATTGTAAATTGAATACCCATTTAAATATCTACTGATTATAATATTTTTTTAATAAATCCAAAATGTATTCAGCATCATTTATCCTATTTTTAGAACCTAAAATCCCTAAAAAGACTAAAGGAGAATTTTTAAATTTGACAATCATTACCAAACATTCACCAGCTTCATCTGTAAAACCGGTTTTTGAAGCAAGAATTTCTTCTTTATATTTGTAAACCAAAGGATTAGTGTTATAGAGGATTCTTTTAAAATTTCCCTCTAAAATAAAAGAAGGTTCTCGAGAAAAAGCAAAAATTTGAGGATAATTTTTTAATATATATTCAGAAAGGAGATAGATATTACTCAAAGATGAAACATTTTTAGAGGAAAGTCCTGTGGGGTCTTCAAAAAAAGATTTTTTTAATCCAATTTTTCTTGCCAAATTATTCATTTGATTGACAAATTGTTCTTCTCCATACTTTTCAGCTAAAAGTAGAGCTGAAGCATTTGAAGATGAAATTAACATAGCTTTGATTAAATCATCCCTTTTAAATATTTCACCTTTTTGAAAATTTGTCTGTGCTTCAAAATACTTAGAATTTTCAGAAACAGTAAATGTTTCATTTGGCTTATAGACGATAAAAGATGTTAAGGCAGTTAAAATTTTTGTAAGAGAAGCAATTGGCAGAGGTTTATCAGAATTTTGAGAATAAATTGTTGGCCCTGTAATTTCTTTAATTAAAATTGCTTTAGCTGAAATTTTTGAAGAATCAATAGGAAAATTTTGAATTTTTTGAAACTCGTTGAGGTTTAAAAACTCTTCTGAAGATGTTACTAAATTTAAACTATCCTGATTATTTGCTGTACTACTCAAAAATAAATTTGCTGGTTTTAATATCTCTTTTACTAATTCAAAAAACAAAATTAATTCTATCATTAATTTATTATATATAAAATTTGCTCGAATGTTTACTAAATAGATTAACCGAATGATTAATAGATTGATTGTCTGAATGATATCGATCCCTACCAACGTTAATTTGTGTTCCCAGCCGAATATACTGTAATATAATCTTATAAATTTACTCTACTTTTTCAGCAATTCTCCATATTTCTCTGTCTTTTACAGCTCCGTAAATAAGATGTTTACTGTCAGGTGTAAAGGTTAGATTAGAAACATAATCATACGGTCCTAATTTTTTATTATTGAGAACCACAAACCAATTATTATTTTTTTTAGCTATATCAACAAATATATAAGCGAAATGCTTACTATTAGGAGAAAAAATTAGAGTATCTACATATGGATATTTTTCACTTTTCTTATCATCTATAACAACAAAATACTTTCTACATATTCTTAATTTTTCTAATATCTCACAATTTTCTCCAGCTATGTAACCTAAGTGTTTACTATCAGGAGAAAAAATCAAACCACCGACAAAATCATATTTTTCTTTTTCTTCCCCATCAATAATTACAGAATATTTATTTCCTTTTTGAACCACATAAGCAAAATGCTCACTATCAGGAGAAAAAGTAAAATCCCAGATAGACTCAAATTCTTTCCCTTCCTTTCCATCAAGAACTAAGAACGTTTTTTTATCTTTTTGAGCTATATAAACATGGTGTTTGCTATCAGGAGAAAAAAATAAGATTAAGACCTTATCGTATTTTTTTTCTTCTTTATCATCTAAAACTACAAAATATTGTTTACATAACACGGGAAATTCTAAGCTCGGTTTTGCACAACCTTCTCCAGCTATATACCCAAGATGACGACTGTCTGAAGAGAAAACTAAAGAATATGCTCCACCATGTTCAATATACTCATATTCTTTCCCCTCTTTATCATCTAAAACTATAAATAGTTTGCAGTCTCCTTTCCATCTTAAATTTAGTTGACAATTTTTGCTTGCTATGTAAGCTAAATGCTTACTATCAGGAGAAAAGATTAAGCCTCCTACATATGCATATTCTTTCTTTTTTTTATTATCAAAAACTATAAACCAGTTTTCACCTTCTTTAGCTATATAAGCAAAGTGATTACTATTAGGAGAAAAAAGTAAGTTGCTTACAAAATCATATTTTTCTTTTTCTTCCCCATCAAGAACCACAAAATATTTACTCCGATCATAAGTAGCTATATAAGCTAAATGCTTACTATCAGGAGAAAAAATAAGTTCTTTAACTTCTATATACTTTCTACTTTCTTGACCATTAAAGATTACTCTTTTAAATCCGTCTTTTTCTGTGGCTATATAAGCAAAATTGGTACCATCGGGTGAGAAAATTAATTTTTCTATTGAAGCATATCCATTTCCTTCTTTATTATCAAAAATCACATAATTTTTTACATCTATTTCGCTTATTTCCACTGCTATATAAATTAAGTGTTGACTATCTGGAGAGAAGGTTAGACCTCAAATATTATCATACTTCTTTCCCTCTTTACCATCAACAACTACAAATTCTTTCTTATCTGGTGTTGTAAAAATAATAGCTACTCTCTCTAAGTTTGGAGAGAATTTGATTTCTTCAATTCCATAATCCTTATACTTTTCAGGAATAACATATAACAGCTTAGATTGTAAAGTAGGAGTTGTTGTAGGTTTTTTTGTTATTAATCTTATAGGAGGAAGGAAGACTTTTAGTTTCTTTTTTCTTGATTTGTCATACCAATAGGTTAGTTTGATGGTGTTTGATTTTTTGTTGTAGATTCCTATAAATCTG
>CALIVE010000025.1 GCA_938048445.1 Minisyncoccota bacterium
TATTTAAAACTGTTAAATTAGGAACTTTTTGACCATCTAAAATTTCGGGAAGAAAAATTTTATAACTATTTAACCACTGATGTAAAAGATTTTTGAAAGATAATTCATCTAAAACATAAATCATAAAACCTAAATTATATCCAAAAAAAATTTTATGTCAAACAACTTAAATAACCTTTTAAATTCTTTTATCTTAAACATAATTAAAACTCAAATTATAACCAAAAAAATTTTTATGTCAAATAGGTTCATATAAAAAGTGCAATAAGACTGACATATTGGGAAGTTATCCATAGTTATTTATCTGTCAAGAGTTGATGGTATCTCAAATTTCTAGAAATAAGATTTTTAATTTCATCCAGAGAAAATCCTAATGTCTCTAATAGACATATTTCTATAACTATTTTTAGTTTTTGTGTGAGATTATAAAGTTCTTCTCCTTTAGCAGATTTTTCTTCTAATGTTTTATCATAGTGAATGAAGTAATTTCTTGTTCTAACCACTTTTTCAATAAACCCCTTTTTATCAGGAATGAATTCATTTAAAACATCACTAAACTTATCAAAAATCTCTTTTAATCTTTTTCGTAATGATGGTTCGTTGCTATAAGCAAGTTTCTCTTTTAACCACTTTTTGTGGGTAAGTGGAACCGAACTAAGGATTTCATCTATTCTCTTTTTGTGTTCTCCTTCTGGAAGTTCAAAATTATTCATGGTCCTTCTATGGTATGCTTCCAAAGCTCGGAGAAGGTTTAAAAATTGGTTTTTAATGTCTATATAAGGATTATATATTATTTCAAAGTATGGATCGTCAAAAGTGGAGAATCCAAACCACCTTTTCAAAAAAGTCTCAAATTTATCAGAAACAATCCGAAAGGTAAACAGCATATCTTCTGAAGTTATTGTGGAAGGTACTGTAAAAATGTATGGAATTCTATAGTATATTTTGATTGGTAAATTAACGATTTCCTCTCTTGTTGCTAGTAATACCTTTCTCTTCTTTGTATCTGTGATTCCTTTAACATCAAATGGATAAGTTGGCTTCATTATCGCAAAACTTAAAAAGTTTTGAAAATGATGTATAATATTCAGATATTCGTCAAAAGCTTTTTCTCCTTTTAATGATTCTATTTGTATGTATGCCGTCTGTTTAATAGATACTTCCTTTTGCACAAGTTCTATCTTTGGCAAAGTAAATGAAACACCTAAAGTTATCTTATAATCATTAATATTTACCTCAAAAGAAAAAGGTTTAGGCTGTTGATATTTTATAACTACTTCCTTACGTAAGTTATTTTTATCAAAGGACATCTCAAATCCTGATACATTCAACCACTCATCTAAATAAAGATAACGAACTGACACACTTTTAAATTTTATATCTTCTATCTTCTCAAAATGAGTACCAACAAAAACTCTTTCAGCATAAACCCAAGAATTTAAAATTAATGAAAAAAGAGATAGAGATTTTGGAATTTCAACACAATTATGCAGAGTGATATATTTTCCATTAGAAGAAATGCCCAAAATAACCTCTCTCCTCTTTGGTTCTAATATTTTTTCTGTTATTATTTTTTCTTTTTTTCCCTCGATATTCTTAAAAGAACCGCCTACCAATTCTAAAAAAGCTCCTTTATTAGAATCAAACTTCAATATACCTCCAATTTTTTCTTTAGATTTATTGGGAAGCCACCATAAACCATTACATTCAAACTTCTCAATCATTTTTCCACTAACGGTTTTAGCATAAAAGAAATTCTGCACTTAAAATAAGTGTTCGGTTTTTGGTGCGAAGCAAGAAAACTAAAAGTTTCTACCGCATTGGGCTTGACGCTAATAATCCTATTATAATCTTTTTTTCATTATATTATATTATTCTCTTCCGATAACTAAAACATAAATCTAATTTATCGGGAAAAACCCTAAACCCTGTTCCATGGTCATGAGGTCTGCCGTCTGGATATTGACCAATTCTTATATCTACCAAAATTACTCCTTCCTTTAATAATTGGATAAAATTATCGAAATCAAATCCACTTAAAAGCCATGCTTCGTTGAACCAAAAATATTCATTAGCACCTTCACCCTTTGTCTCTGCTTTTACATATAATAATTTGGGAAGTTTTCTTTCAAAAGAATTTTTTAGTGTTTCTTTATCCCAGTAACCTAAAATTCTTCCTTTTATATCTATTAAGTTGATTCTATCTTTTTGAATATCTATTTTAAATCCAGGTTTTCCTTTTAGTGTATTATATTTCAAAGCGTTCACTGTTGTTTCTAATCTTTTAGTTCCTTTTTTCTTGGTAGAAGGATAACCAAATCTTTTTAACAGAATAGAATTTGCTTTTTTGGGAAGCGGTGATTTCGTAAAGAGAGTAAGCATACTTGAAGATCCTTTTCTTGCTGATTTCAACTCAATCATTTCAGCATTAGGCCCAGGCACATTGTTTTCATTAATTCCTAAAAGATCCTCTAAGGTCTTACCTATACCAGTAGTTCCAGGCCGATGAGTTTTAATCCAACCCATTTCTTTGATTTTCTTCAGTTTTTCTATTAATTCATCATAACTCATCATTTGGGCGGTCTCCAGAAATCAAGGATATATTCAAAGGTAATACTAAGGGTAATATAATTGTTTGGATATCCATAAATACCAACTTTATTAACTAAATTTCTTTTGTCCCATATAATGATATTCCTTAGTTCATAACCAATTTTCTCCATCACCTCAATAATATAGGAATGGAGCGGATAGCGACGGTTATCTTCCCACAAATCATTAACATTAATTACACAATGAGCCTTAGGTTTCAAAAGTGGCAAGATCCCTTTATAAATCTCCCTAAAGGCTGAAATATATTCTTTAATTCCCATTGTTCCAAGATCACGTGGGTTATCCGAATATTGCTGGACCTTCTTATAATATTTATTCTCTCTAAGGTCACTTCGCAGACTCTTATTTAATCTCTCACGATTTAACATATTAGCATAAGGAGGTGAGGTAACACATAACGAAACAGTTTCCTTATCAAGGTACTTTGGAATATTGATCGCATCGTCACAAATCGCAATCTGCTGTGTATCCTCAATAAAAAGCGAGCCCTTTAATTGCTTTAGCCTTTTATTAGCGAAATCTATATATTTGGGGTTAAGATCAAATCCTATTGCATTTCTTCCCAAATCTCGTGCGGCAATAAGGGTAGTTCCTATTCCGACAAAAGGGTCTAAAACTAATTCTCCTTTATGAGTAAAAAGTTCTATACATTTTTTAGGCAAAGCAATAGGAAAGACCGCTGGATGAATATCTTTATCCCTTATATCTCTACTTTCATAATACAATTCCCAAATAGCAACCTGGCTTTTAACCCACTCCTTGGGTGTAAGACAATTTATATGACTATCAGGACAATTACAAGTTTTTTTAAAATTTATCTTTATTTTTTCAGCCATTTTTATTTCTTCTTAATTATAACCATCTTTTTTTATCCTGTCAATAAGGTCAGGACTATCAGCAATTTTATAATTCATAATATAATTTGTATTCATTTATAATCTCTCTCGAAAGACTAAAACATTTTTCTAACGCCTTCTTAACATCTCACGCTTTTTCTCCCATATCCTTTGATATTCCTCATTGCTATTAGGTGGCTTTTTACTTCTTTTAACAAAGTATGACCTTATGCAATTTAAAATTTCTAAGGTGCCCCAAGACCCTAACCTTACCTTGTGCCTCTCCAAAAAGGAAAGTCCTTTTTAATTACTGCTAGTTTTCCATAAATTTTTTCTATCGCCTCTATTTTTTGCATCTATTTGATTTAATCAATTCGTTTGTTACAGCAATATAGGAACCCAAATTTTTATCCTTTCATAATGATTTTCTACTTGATAATCACTCAAAAGAAAACAGAAGCAAGTCGGACAAACATAAAGACAACCAAAACATTCTACACAACTTTCCAAATGCCTATTCCAAAATTCCTTTTTTGCTT
>CALIVE010000026.1 GCA_938048445.1 Minisyncoccota bacterium
TATACCTCAAACTTTAATGCTTTAAAAACTTCTTTTACCTTTTTTGTGAGTTCTTCTTCCTCTTTAAGCAGTTTTGAAAGTTCTTCTGAATAATTTTTCATCTTTTCCTCAAAAGGAAATTCATCCTCTTCAATTTTTATCCCAACATATCTTCCAGGAGTTAGAACAAATCTTTATCTCTTCAAGATTCATAACCCTGTCTCCTTTTTTACAATTTCTATTATTTTTTCTGCGTGTTCTATCAATTTTTTTGTTTCATCTTTAGAAATTTCAGATATTGGTCCTGGTAGATATCTTTCTTCATAATAAAATTCTGTTAGTATCCTTCCAAAATCTAAAAATTCTGTAAATTCATTGTTATATTTTTTTTCTTCATTAAGAAGAGTTTCAATGTCGTGGATTTTTTTTAACTTCCAACCATTAAAAATTAAATAACCCTTTAAATATTTTTCTATCGCTTGGTGGATAAGAAAAACAACTTCCTCTAAATATCCTCTTTGATGGTATATCAACTTTGCAGTTTCAAAATCTCTTTGCGCTCTTTCAAACCATTCCTGGGCAATCTTATTTTTCATAAACTATTTTCCCTTTTGTCAATATCTCTTCAATGAAATCATCGCCTATTTCTAATCTTTCTTTAACTTCTTGATTTGTAAGAACTATTGGAGAAATTGGAATATAGAAATCTGGATTGTAAAGGAGTCGCTTAACCTCAACAAATCTATCAACTCTTCTTTTTTTATCTGTGTTTTTTATTATTAAAATATCTATATCACTGTCTTCTGTCGGATTGCCATAAGCATAAGAACCAAAAAGAATTACTTTTTCAGGGTCATATTTTTCTACAAGTTTTTTAACTATTAATTGTATAATTTTTTCAATATTTCTCTTCATTTTTACCACTATATTAAAATTTTGATAAGTTTGTGGTCTAAGTTTTTAAACTCGTATTTTTCTACATTTTTAAAATTCAACATAATCAGTTTTTATTCCATTTATCAATTTGCCGAGTTGTTAAATAGAGTTTCAATATTTTCATCATCAATTTCAAATTGAAGTTTTAGAAAGATGTCTTTTTCATAATATCTTATCTTAATCTTCATTAAGTTAATATATTCTCCCTTCATTTTCGTCTGCAATAGTATCTCTTTCAATAAATTACAAAAACTTCTGCTTTTTGATTATTTTTGTATTCTAAACTCTCCTTTTAAAAACATTTTAACATCTGACTTAAATTTATCAAATTTTTAAGTGAAAATAGTAACTTCCTTGGAAAGATTTTTACATAACTATTAACCATTTTTTAGGCGGTTCTTATAGATTTGAAGAAATATCTTGTAGAAAATGATCAAAGTTTTTTTGAAATTAGGAGTATCCAATCTTCTGAATCTGGAGTTTTTAATTTTGTTATTTTTTCAGATATTTCAATTTCATTTAAAAAATTACCAGTTCTAACATTAAACCATTTTGCAACTGCTGGACTTTTTATAAAATCAGTTTTTAAAGATAACATTCCTCCTTCAGGTATATAAACTATTGCAAAATCATCATCTTCAGATTTGCTGGCAACAATTTTTTTGTATGGATTTTCTATTGTTCCTAATTGTTCAATAAGTAAATCTTGAAAGGGTATTAGTTCCCACCAATTAATTGAAGAAAAAAATGTCTTTAGTATTTTTACAGAATTTGCTCCTTCACTTTTCAATGCTTTTTTCCATGAAGGTGCTATTCCACTTTCAGGATGACCTATTGGAATTTCATCTTTTTCAGCCCAGCACCAAATCCCGTGATTACCATAAGAAACACCACAAGTTGGAGAGATCAATAAACTCCAATAAAGTGCCCTTCTTACATGAAAAGCATTAAATGGTTTTTTTGATTGATATGCAAGATGGAATTCGTAATTTGGTTCAAGATTAATAACTGGTCTTGTTGGTTTTTTTAAATATTCTTGTGTAGGAGGTCCAAAAACAAACCATCTAATATCAGCGACACTATCACCATGTCCACTTTGATATCCTACAAAATCAAACCAATCTTCATTACGAAATTCATCAGCAACCCAATGTAATCCACCGGGGTGCATCGTTACCAATCTATAATGTCTCTTTCCAAAAACTTCTCTTCCAATTCTTTTCCATCTTTCTGCTTTTTCACCACGATAGTCACCATCTCCACCAAGTATCCAGATAACATGATAAGCACCCCATCTTGCAACTATATAACGAGCAAGTTTAATTAAATCTTGTTCAGGTAAAATTGCACCAGGGGAAGGGGGTTTTAAAGCCCATAAAATAACAGGCATTGCAACCAATCCATAATGATTTATCATTGCAACTTTATTATCAAGTCGTTTAAAAAATTCTGGGTTAATTTGAATTTTTTCTGTTCCTCTATATGCAGTTTCACCATATTCATCAACTGGATATGCTCTCCAATGAGTGCTTACAAATTGAATTGCTGTAAAACCTTGTTCTTTCCTGATTTTCAAATATTCTTCCCAGTCATTTATTTTTGCTTTTAATACACCATTCCAAGCAGTATCTGAAAGCAGAAAAAATGGTCTTTTATCAGAATGAACAAAAAATCTTCTATTATCCGAAAGTTTAATAGTGCCATGTTGATAAAGGGGATTATCTCCTTGATATGGAATACACAAGAAAGAACCTGATTTACTATTTAGAGAATCATTTGTTTTATCTGAACATTCAATATACCATTTCCATTCACCAATTTGATCAGGGCAAAAACGAACTTTCCAAATCTTCCCACCATCCCAGAAAGCATCAATTATATATTTTTTCCCAGAAGGAGATATAAAAACAACATAAACATCAACATCCCATAGTGGATTTAAGTATTCATATTTACTTTCAAAAGTCAGTTCCAACATCCTCCATATCATAATTTCCATTTTTCAGTCCTTTAAAATTTTGAAGTTTTTTCTGCAGGTCTTCTTCATTGTTAATTTCTTTTAATCGCATTTCGTAGAAATTGATAAGATCAATTACAGATATTTGTTTTATTTTCACATTTT
>CALIVE010000027.1 GCA_938048445.1 Minisyncoccota bacterium
TTTAAATAAATAGTTCAAAATCACAAAATAGGTTTAATTAGGGCGTTTTAAAATATGTTATAATTAAATTTGACTAAGTTGGCATATCAAATTAATTTAGAAAACAAAATCAATGAAAAAGAGCAAAAATAAATTTTTACCAATAATAATAGAAAAAGGAGAAGATGGTTATTATGTTGCCGAATGCCCAATTCTTCCCGGATGCTATACTCAAGGAAGAACACTTGATGAAACGCTAAAAAACATCAAGGAAGTTATAAAGTTAATTTTAGAAGAAAAGAAAAACAAAAATTTGATTAAGAGATTAAATTTAGAAGAACTGACAATTACTACTATCAAAGTTTGATGACAAAATTACCGCTTCTTTCTGGTGCTGAAATTATAAAAATTTTAAGTAAGTTTGGTTATTCTAAGGTAAGACAAAGAGGAAGTCATATAAGATTAGAAGCTCCGGGTAGAAACCCGGTAACAGTTCCTAATTATAAAGAAATTGATAGAAGTTTACTAAGAAAGATTTTAAGAGATGCAGATATTTCTGTTAAAGAATTTATCAAAGCCTCAAAGAATTAATTTTTATTTAATTTCAATTTCTGTTTTTCTATAGAAATATAGAAAAGGTATTTTTAGTTAAGGGAAATTAAAATCAGAAATAAGAAATTTTAATAATTAAAATAATTAATGAAATTTCTAAATTCGCCATTCTTATATTAAAATATAATTATGGTAGTTTTGCCTTTGGTGAAAAAATTAAAAAAGAGTTGGCACCGAGAGATTGCTCTTGCTCAAGATATTTTAATTCAAGAAATTTTTAGTTATTTTAAAACTGCTGTTTTACATAGCGGAACAGCTATTTGGCGATGTTATAACGGTAATAGATTTTCTGAAGATGTTGATATCTATTTATCTTTTCAAGAAAAAAATAAAATTAATCAATTTTTAAAGAATTTAGAAAATTTAGGTTTTAAAATTTTAAAAAAGAAATTTACCCAAAATGCGTTTTATTCTAAATTAGAATACGAGAAAGTAACTATTAGGTTCGAGGTTTTATTTAAAAAAATTAAAAATTTTACCACTAAAGAATATGAAAATTTAGATGGAACGAAAATTACAGTTTATACTTTGCCACCAGAAATTTTAATTGAAGAAAAAATAGGTGCTTATTCAAAAAGAAAAATGATTCGAGATCTTTATGATATTTATTTTTTATTAGATTTTGTTGAAAATATTAATATTATCAAAAATAAACTAAAAGATTTTTTAGAAAATTTTAAAGATAAAAAACCTCAAGACGAAAAAGAATTAAAGTTTTTGATTATTAGTGGAGTTGCTCCAAAATTTGAAGAAATTATTAAAAAAATAGAAAAAAATGCCCAAAGTTAAATTTATTCCCAAAATTCGAGATTATATAAAAAAAGTTCCTGTCTTTTCTGCTAAAGATATTGAAAGACTTGTTAAGAATAAAAATTACACCCATTTAATTTTGCATAAATTAGAAAAAAGTCAAGAAATTTTTAGGATCAAGAAAGGTTATTATTCAGTTTTTAATGATCCAATTTTTTCAGTTTTTTGTTTTAAACCAAGTTATCTTGGTCTTTATGAGGCTTTAAGTTTATATAATCTTTGGGAGCAAGAAACCAATGTTGTGATTATAACTTCAAGAAAAGTTAGAACTGGCATAAGAAAAATTTTTGGAAGTAATGTGATTATTAAGAAGATAAATCCAAAATTAATGTTCGGCTTTGATTATTTTAAATATGACAATTTTTATTTACCAGTTTCAGATTTTGAGAAAACTTTACTCGATTTTTTCTATTTTGGTGAATATTTACCAAAAGAGGTTTTAAAAAAACTTAAAAATAAAATTAATAATAAAAAACTCAAAAATTATTTAAAAAGATATTCTCCAGAATTTCGTTTCAAATTTTTAAATAATTTTAAATAATTTTATATTAAAAGAAAAGACGTCGGAGGTTATTAGTATATAGTAAATCGAGATAGTTGAGTAATTAAAAAGCTTAGTTAAATAAATATTTTTAAGAGTTTCTATGTTAAAATTTGATTAATTAAAATTGAAGTTATTTTATCGTATTAGAAATTTAAAAAAAAATGAAGAATTTAATTAAAAGATCAATTTTTGTCCTTAAAAACTACGGTTTAAAACTTTTTTTGATTAAAGCTGTAAAATGGCCAATTAATAGGATAAATCTTTTAAAACAAAAATTAAAAGAAAATAGAGCAAGAAAAAAATCGCAAGAAGTTATTCAAAAGCTTAAACAATTTAACTCTAATAATCCTAAAGAAACCTTTGATTTCTCCTGGAATTTTTATTCAGGTTTTATAAGACCAATGCAAATTAAAGAAGAGTTTGTTGAGCTTTTAAAAATTTTTCAAGAGCTTAATCCTCAATATATTATGGAAATTGGAACAGCTAACGGTGGAACCCTTTTTTGTTTTTGTAAGTTAGCTAGAAATGATGCTACTATAATTTCAATTGATCTTCCTGAAGGTCCATTTGGAGGAGGCTATCCCGAGTGGAAAATCCCTATTTATCAGGCTTTTACTAAAGAAAATCAAAAATTGTATCTTTTAAGAGAAGATTCTCACAAGCAAGAAACATTAGAAAAAGTAAAAGAAATTTTAAATGGCAATCAATTAGATTTTCTCTTTATTGACGGCGATCATTCTTATGAAGGAGTCAAAAAAGATTTTGAAATGTATAGCCCTTTAGTTAGAAAAGGAGGAATTATTGCTTTTCATGATATAGTGTTTGGACCGCCAGAATATGCTGGCGAAGTAGTTAAATTTTGGGAGGAAATAAAAAATAAATTTTTTTATAAAGAATTTATTAAGAATAAAAAACAAATCGGTTGTGGTATAGGAATTGTTTTTATGTAATTTAAATAATTTTTAAAAATATCCAACAAATGATGAATTAGGATAGAATGAAAATCGTATTAATTTTTAATAAATCCTTCTCATGTACAACTGGTCAGTACCTTTTAAAAATTTTAGAAAAAAATAATGAAGTTTTTGTGTTACCATCAAAATATGATTTTCAAAAAATTTATGAAATCAAACCAGATTTTATTTTAGCAATTGATGATGGTAGTCACTATATTTTAGATGTTAATTTACACCCAAAAGCAATTTGGATTATTGATCCTCATACTTCATTTATTTGTGATAAAGTAATGGCTAAAAGTTTTGATATTATTTTTGTTGCTCAAAAAGAATATGTTGAAAAATTTAGAAAATATAATAGATATGTTTATTGGTTACCTTTAGCTTGTGATCCTGAATGGCACGGTAAACAAAATTTAGAAAAAATTTATGATCTTGCTTTTATCGGACAAATAGGAAAAGGTTGGAGAAGAAAATTGTTATTAAAATTAAAAAAAGATTTTCCTAATTCTTTTATTTCTTCAGCTGATTGTAAAGATATTGGGAAAATATATTCTCAAGCTAAAATAATCGTTAATTATAATGTTAATAACGATATTAATATGAGAGTTTTTGAAGCTTTATGCTCTGGAAGTTTGCTTTTGACTAATAAAATAAAAAATAACGGTTTTGAAGAGCTCTTTGAAGATAAAGAACATTTAGTAGTGTATGA